>DAOVRI010000197.1 GCA_030628245.1 Dehalococcoidales bacterium | reverse complement strand
TCCACCAGGAGCCTGGCCACCGACGGTGACAGGAAGGAATCGCCCCGGTAGACCGACCTGATGCCGGAGGCGAGCTCGGAAGAGGCCCCCGCCTTGCTGATGAGGCCGGAGGCACCGGATTCAAGAACCGGGAAGACATATTCCTTATCATCATGCTGGGTGACAACGAGTACTCTTGTTTTGGGGAACTCCTTGCTTATCCGGCGGGTGGCTTCCAGGCCTCCCATGATGGGCATGGCAATATCCATGAGCACCACGTCAGGATGCAACTCGCTGACCAATTTCAGCGCTTCGTTGCCGTTGGTCGCCTCACCTACTACCTCGATATCCCCGGCGAGGGCAAGTAAAGCAGAGATACCATCCCGCACGATGGTATGGTCGTCAACTACCAGTACCCTTATTTTTTGCATACCCTATTTCCTGACCTATCGGTATACTGGCCCAGACGGTGGTCCCTTTTTCAATCTCAGATTCGATACCGCTGGTGCCGCCCAGAAAACCAATCCTTTCTCTCATGCTGAATAAACCGCGTCCCCGTCCGCTTTCCTCCACATCGGTAATCTCGGAAACGTCGAATCCCTGTCCGTCATCGCTTATCTTTATCGAAAATTCATCCGGCTGGTATTCCAGTAAAACGGTAACGTTCCTGGCATTAGAATGCTGGGCGATGTTGCCTATGGCTCCCTGGATAAAGCGAAAAAGCGCCGCTTCAACCTCAGGAGGAAACCTCATCACGGTCCCCCTGATATCCACCGAAACGTCAATTTCCAGAGCCTGCAACCTGGTCTCGGCGTGCTGGCGGACGGCCGGAACCAGCCCCAGCGTATCCAGCAGCGCCGGGTGGAGATTGGAAATCAGCCGGCTTACTTCGTTATGCACCTGCACGGTCAACGATTGCACTTTCTTCAATCCGGCCATGAACTCATCGTCCTGTTTGCCGGACATTTCCGACAGTTCTATTAACGCCTGTAACTGGAGGGCCATACCCGAGAGTGACTGACTGGTCTCGTCATGCAGCTCGCGGGCAATTCTCCTGCGCTCCTCCTCCTCGGCCACGAGGTTCTGCCTGGCGAGCCTGCGCAACCTTTCACGCGCTCCCCTCAGTCGTTCGTAGAGCCGGGCATGCTCGATGGCGATACCCAGCTGGTCACCGATGGCGTATAACAGGTGCACGTCATTGGTGGTGAACTTACGTGGCACACGACTGGCCACATACAGGACACCCAGGACATTGTCTTTAGCCCGGAGAGGCACACAGATAAACGCCTTGAGGCCTTCGTCGATAATCAGTTCTCGATGCGCCACCCGCGGGTCTTTAGAGATATCTTCCAGGAGAACCGCCTTGCCACCCTGGGCGACGCTTCCGGTAATCCCCTCACCGAGGCTGGTAATGACATTATCGACGAATTCTTTACTCAGCCCCCTGTGAACAATGTGCGACAGACTCTGGGTGTCTTCGTCGATGAGCAGGATTTCACCGATGGTCCCGTTCATAATGTCCAGGGCGCTATCGAGGCCAACACCAAGGATAGCGTCAAGGTCCCACAGTCCGCTCAGCGCCGCCGAGATTCGACTTAAGACCACAACCCCGGGCTGCTGTCTCTCCGCTTTTGCCTTTGACCCGCGTGCGTTTGCCTTAGCTAATTCAGACGATTCCATTTTTCTGAAACCCAGCTGCTTTGTGATTGGTATGTATAAATTAGACTATATAAAATCCGGTTGACTTGTCAAACAATACATACACGCCGCTGCATGAATGAGGCCATCAGGAGGCTGGCATGGAAACGAGAAGACAGTACATATGAGCAGTATCTTGATTTTTGGAAGTTTCGCCCTGTACCGTAGCAGCCAGAAGGATTTTTTTCTCGTCTACAGGGAAATGTGCTTATTCACCCATGAATTGCAGGATAACCTGTCTTGACCTGGCTCTATTATCAAATTCAATCAAGACTACCTGCTGGTACTGACCCAATACCAGCCTTTTATCGGCCATGGGGATAACTAAAGACGGACCCATCAATGAAGCCCGAACATGAGAATAGGCGTTATTCTCTTCCCAGAGAAACTTATGCTTGTAGGCAATATCCCTGGGCACCAGGCGCGACCATATCTCTTTAAAGTCGGAAATCAGTCCTTCTTCATATTCGATTGTCGCCAGTGCCGCCGTCGTGCCAGGAAGAAAAAGGGTAACAATCCCGTTGGCAATGTATTCTTCGGCAGCCTGCTGGTGGACTTGCGGGGTGATATTGATGACAGAGACGTAAGCTTCATCCGCCGATGCATTTGTATCCAGGTTTATTTTCCTGGTAGTTATAATCATGTTTACCTCCAGAAATGTATAATTGGCTGCAGTATACACTAGTCAAGCCGTTAACAAATTACCCCTATTCTACCACAATAGTAGCCGCTGATAGTCATATCAAACCAGCTCCGTAATGATAAACCCGATGAGAGAAGCGAAGGCGATGGGCGGTAAAGCGGGCACGGGCTTATCCTTGAGCCAGAGCAGTTGAATCAGGAAAGCTCCCATAAGCCCCACCAGGGCAAACACGCCCACCAGTACGGCGCTGGATAAACCGGCCTTGAAGAAAACGGAAACGGCCAGCATCAGGGGAAAACCCACATCGCCACCACCCAGTATGGAGTGTTCTCGCTCGGCGGACTCCTTAGCTCTCAAATCGCTTACCCGCACGTTACGCAGCTTCAGTTTCCAGTCCCTGAGCTGTTTGGGGAAAATAAAGGCGGGCAGAGTATCGGACTCGGACATTTTATCAGCCATCCATACCATAAAACCGAAACGCACGGCTATGACATCATAGACGGCAATAATCAGCATGAAAATCATGAACGTTAACGGAGAAAAAAGGAACCCGAAAACCGAGCCAGCCCCGGAAAGGGCGACAAGCAATAACAGGTCGTGCAGCCAGACCCTGGCCCAGAATAGCCAGGCAATACCGGCAACTACCGCCAGAGGATAGGCCGCCGCGGTCGGTAGAGTCAGGGCGGTGACGATAAACACGCCCCAGCCGAACATCAGGGCAAACAGTACCCGGAATACCAGCCGCAGCTTGCTCAGAGGGATGATAAAGAGAATCAGAGCCAGCAGCACTACCACGCCGAAAAAGTAGGCGATTATCGGGCCGAGAGAGATGCCCGGGGAGATAATCTGGTTCTCTTCGAAAAATACCTGCTCCCGGCCGGCTACATAGAACGTAAGCGCCAGAGCCAGCACCATTACCAGGCCACCCCAGAGAAAGGGACTGAGTTTCGACTTCATTATTCTGAAATAATCTGAGAATTTCCCCTAATTATAG
>DAOVRI010000065.1 GCA_030628245.1 Dehalococcoidales bacterium | reverse complement strand
TCAAACATTAACCATTGACTTAGGATACCCTAGTATGGTATAGTCTGTGCTGAAATGTTTTGCGATTCTAAAGCAGCATTTGTTGAAACTATTCCTACTTCCTTATTTCCTACCTATCCACCCGCTGGCTTATACTGGCAGCAATCATATCCTGGTACCTGCCAATACCCGGGCCAGTGTGTACATCACGTAAATTATAACTGCAAATAATAAGGAGGAGCGCTTGATGCAAAAAAGGCTATGGACAAGCGTAGCACTTATTTTTGCTTTAATGTCGTTACTCATTACGTTGTCACTGCTCGGAGCTTGTGGTAAAGAAGAACCAGCTCTCGTAATGGAACCGGCGCCTACACCACCACCATCGGAGCCAGCCGGATTTGAAGCCGTCTATGCCGCCGTCAGCCAATATCTGACCTCCGGCAGTACCTGGAACATCAAAGCCGAAGACCTCTTCCTGCTAATTAATGACGATGATGTTGGCAATGACCCCTTCATTATCAGTGTCCGTAAGCCAGAAGACTATGCCAAGGGTCATGTCCCCGGCGCCGTTAATATCTCCTTCGGGGATATAGCCAAGGATGGCACCCTGAACGCTCTACCCAGAGACAGAAAGATTGTCGTCTACTGCTATACTGGCCACTCCGGTAGCCAGGCCACCGCGATACTGGGTGCCCTGGGCTTCGACGTGGTTAACCTCCTTCATGGTATGAGCTCCTGGACCAAGAATACCGAAGTGGCTCCAAACAGGTTTACCCCGGAAAAGCGCCAGGATTTTACATTTGAAACCACACCCAATCAAGCCACAGAAACCTATGCCTTCCCCGCCATAGATAAAACGGTCAGAGACGCGACGCAGGTCTATACCAAACCCAAGAATATCACCAGTGAAGACCTTTTCCTGCTGCTTAATGACGATGATGCTGGCAATGACCCATTCATTATCAGTGTCCGCAAGCCAGAAGACTATGCCAAGGGTCATGTCCCCGATGCCGTTAATATTGGTTTCACGGCACTGGCCCAGAAGGATACATTAGCCAAGCTTCCTCCTGAGCGGCCGATTGTGGTTTACTGCTACACTGGTCATACCGGGTCTCAGACAACCGCCTTGCTGAACATGCTTGGCTATGACGCCACCAATCTGCTATTTGGCATGTGCTCCTGGACTCAGAATACGGAGGTCGGCCCCAAATGCTTCAATAATGAGACCGCCTCCATGGACTATGACTTTGAGCTGGCTCCAAATGTCTTTGTGCCCAAGGAAGAACCGGTTACACCGCCTGAGGAAGAGCCTATCCCCGCACCCGAGGAAGCAGTGGTGATGGCGGGAGACACCTGTGTTGCTTGTCACACCAGTCAAGCCCTTCTCCAGAAAGTGGCATCGCCAGAAGTAGAGGCAAAGTCGGAAGAAACATCAGGTGAAGGCTGAGCTGGAGAGCTGCCTCCGTTGGAGGTATGGCAGAAGGTCTTCGTGAATAACGCTGAATTCGTCAAGGATATTCACGGTAAGGTAGGGTGTGTCATCTGCCACGGCGGCGACAGTAAAGCCCCGGAGAAAGAAACCGCCCATCAGGGTCTGGTAGCTGACCCTTCTGAAGTTAGCTGTACTACCTGCCATGAAAATATTGCCCACATGAACGAGATGAGCCTGCATACCACGCTCAGCGGTTTCCAGTACAATCTTGCCGCCAGAGGCGGTGACCTGAGTGAAGGTTCACCACTGCATGCGGCTTTCAGCAATCACTGCCAGCAATGCCACACTTCCTGTGGTCAGTGCCATGTCAGCCGGCCGGATGAGCTGGGCGGTGGACTTGTTTCCGAACACGAATTCCGGGGGACTCCCTCCATGCAGTATAACTGCGTCGCCTGCCACGGCGCCCGCGTTGGCGATGAATACCTGGGTAAAAATGAGGGGATTCCCGGTGATGTCCACTGGTTAAAGGGAGGGATGACCTGCACCGAATGCCACAGTCAGGAACTCCACGGCTCGGGCCAGTCTGTAACTACCAGATATCAGAACCCGTATACGGTTAAATGTGAAGACTGCCACACCGATGTCTGGACCAATACCGAGGGTAACCCCCAGCACGAACAGCATCTGGGAGACCTTTCCTGCCAGGTCTGTCACTCCGTAGCTTATAAGAACTGTTATAACTGCCATATATCTATAGACCAGAAGGGAATACCATGCCTGACCAGTGACCCGTCGGAGATGCACTTCGAAATCGGCTATAACCCCCTGCGGTCATCGGAAAGGTCTTACAAGTATGTGGTGCTGCGTCACATTCCAGATTGTCCAGACACGTGTGCATACTACGGCGAAAATCTCCTGCCAGATTACAATGCTTTACCGACATGGAAATACGCCACGCCGCATAACATTCAGTTAAAAACACCGCAGAACGAGAGTTGCGATGCCTGTCATGGTAACAGAGACCTGTTCCTGACTGAGGAAGACGTCAGCCCTGCGGAGAGAGAAGCCAACAAAGGTGTAGTTGTAACCGAAATCCCTGAGCCAAAGTAGGCTTTTTATAGCGAACAGCGCAGTAAATAAGATATGGAACTAAGTCGGAAGGATTTCTTGAAGGCATCTGCTGGAGCCGTGGGGCTGCTGTTGCTTCAGCCGCCGACTTTAGCCCTGGCTAAAGAGTCCCAAACTCAAGAAGGCGTGGCCATGCTGGTGGATGTTACCAAATGTGTAAGCTGCTGGTGGTGCTACGCCGCCTGCAAGAATTACAACAATCTGCCGGAGACCATCAAGCCTGACCCGGAACAACCACCGCCACTTTCCCCCGATGTCTGGACAACGCTGCATCCGGTAAAGAAGGGTGATGGATGGGTTTCTCGCAAGCAGGCTTGTAACCACTGCACGGATGCCGCTTGTGTCGAAGTCTGCCCCACCGGAGCGCTGAGCTATAATGAGATGGGTTTTGTCCAGTATGACAAGGACAAATGCTCCGGCTGCGGTTATTGTGTCGAGTTCTGCCCCTTTGGTGTGCCGCAGCTGGAGGGCAACAAGATTACTGGAGTTGCGGTCATGGACAAATGCACCTTTTGCCAAGACCGTGTTGCCAATGGTGAGCAGCCAGCCTGTGCCGCTGCCTGCCCGACGGGCGCGATTAAATTCGGCAAACGTACCGAGCTGGTTCAAGAAGGGCGGGAAAGGGTTGACGCCCTGCGTCCGTCTAATGCCAGCGCTATGCTTTACGGAGATAAGGAGTTGGGCGGCTTGCATGTAATGTATGTCCTTGATGACGCGCCGGAAGTGTACGGACTGCCTGCCGACCCCGAAGTGCCGGCTCCCGTAATGGTGCGTGATGTTCTCAAGTGGGTTGGAGTTGGTGCCGCAGTAGCGGTTGTCGCCGGTTTCGGACTGAACTATATAGTAGCCCGGGAAGCAAAAATGACCGCGGAACTGCCCGGGGAAGAATATATACGAAAGAGGAAAGACGAGAAGGGGAAATGACTGAACCGCGAGTAGTTGAACGCTTCAAAAAGCGAACCGTCTGGTTTCACTGGATTCACACGGCGGCTTTTCTGGTACTGGTAGTCACGGGGGCCATTCTATTCTTCCCTGGGATTGGGGGTGCCGCCGCGGGTGGTTTGACCAGGTTCATCCATCGTATCGCCGTGGTGTTCTTTGTGGGTGTGCCGATAGTGTATTTCATTATAAATCCAAAAATGTCATTCCACTTCATTAAAGAGACTCTTACCTGGGGTAAAGGTGATATGGACTGGGCGCAGGCAGCGCCGCTTTATTACTTCGGCGGCGACGAGGAGAACATGCCGCCGCAGGGACACGTGAACACGGGACAGAAGATGTGGCAGTTTGTTGTGCTGGCTACCGGGGTTCTCTTTGTGATATCCGGCTTCTTCATGTGGTTTCTCAAGGATGCTCTGTCACCGGGGGTCTTTCAGTGGTGCGTCATACTCCACGATATTGCCTTTCTTCTGGCTTTCCTCATGCTGCTGGTACATATCTACCTTGGCGTGATACATCCGAGAATGACCGAGTCGCTCCGCTCCATGTGGGACGGTAAGGTTTCCAAAAAGTATGCCAGAAGCCACTACGGCAAGTGGTATGACGAAGTCGCCGAGGGCAAGAAATAGCGATTCATTGGCCTTCTCAAGAGGTCTTAAGTTATTGTGCTCCCCTACCTATCTTCGAATCTACTCGCCTAACCGCACGCGTCCCCAGACACCCACTATCCGTACCATAGATTCATAGACACCAGGATCAGTTTTGCTTCCCCTGGGAGTGCAAATTTTTATATAATTATTCAGAACCAGCGCCCCAACACCATCAATAGCGGACCGAACTGCCGCCAGTTGAGTTACTATGCTCTCACATTCACGTTCATCGGCAACCATCTTCTGAAGACCGCGTATCTGTCCCTCTATCCGCTTGAGGCGTTTTACTATTGCCTCCCTTGACACTTCTAGCTTTTCTTCCCTCGCCATTGCATCCTCCATGAATACTGCGTCCGTTACAATTAAATATGATACCCTGTTATTCTACCTTACTATCGTATAAATTCCAAGATAGCCTATTGACATCAGGAATTAGAGGTGATAAGCTATACCCCAGTAGGGTATCTTCGGCTTAGTTGCCCTAACATTACCTTGAATTGCCCGACTTGCTCCATAGTCGGGCAATTCGATTTTTCATATTGTAGCGATAGCTTAATTTTCACCACCGCATAAACCCTGGGATGATTATTCAATCGTGCCCTGCTCCGGACCGTCCTCCCCTATCGCCACGGAAGGGAACGCCTGTTTTCTTATTTATCTCCCCCCAGCCACGTTGTGGCGTGTTCGGTATTAAGACTAATCGCGCTGAAACTGTAGGGTTTATCGACTCTCCTAGTTATCAGCGGACAATGTACCAGTCCTTTCGGGGCAACGACCACCGTGGGGGTATCAAATACGTGTATTTCCCGTTCCTCGCCCATCGCTATCTCGATTTCCGCCTCTAAGGTATTCCAATGGTCATAGTCGAGGCCCGTAAAGACCAGGCATTCGCCGTAAGGATGCGCATGACAGACACCTCCGTCGCCGCCCCAGGCACCCAACTGCCTGCGGTATCCCCACGCAAAACTTACGTTCAGCCCCTCCAGGTCCGCCCCTACTGGCATCGTCATATATTCGCCGTTGCTTGCTTCGTATTTCAATTTTTTCACCAGGTGGCCGTATTTCGTGTCAGCCATTTTCAGTGCTCTCCCTTTCTCCGTTTGGGAAAAGTATAGCGTTTCATTCAGCTATCTGCAACGCTTCCCGAAAAGTGAGTTACGGGCGATAGCCCGGCTATCCATTTCTGCTCCTGCCTGGGAAAATGCTATAATCTGTTCGGTTGCTTTTCCTAATAAATCCACGGAGGTAGAACATGAAAGTACTGGTTTTGGGAGGCAGCGGACTTTTCGGACGCAAGACATGCCTTCACCTGCTCCGGGACAAGGCCGTAGATACGGTCGTATCCATGGACGTAGCACCGCCGAAAGAGTGGTTTATAAAGGCCATCGAGGGATATACGGATAAGTTCCATTTTGTCCGGGGGGACGTCTCCCAGATTGAGGACATCCTGAATGCCATGAAAACATATAACATCGATAAACTGGTGAACTGGGCCTTTTTTATGGGCGAACAGATTGAAACCAATCCACGACTGGCCGTAAAAATTAACGCACTGGGTATGAGCAATGCCTTTGAGGCGGCCAGGCTCATGGGGGCTTCGCGGGTTATCTACGCCAGCTCGGAGACCGTCTACGGACCGCAGGAAGAATACGGAGACAGAGAGGTAACCGAGGACGACCGTTTGCTTCCCAGCCATTCCTACGCCCTGTGCAAACGCCTGGCCGAGGTGACAGCCGGACAATATACCGAGCAGTACGGCATGAGCTTCACCGCTTTACGACCGACCATCGGATTCGGGTATGGAGCCGAGTTCCCTCTCGGAGCTAAATGGTTCTCGGACGTCGTAACACTGCCGGCTATAGGCGAGCCGGCCACTTTCGAGGTGGACGGCACGAATTTAATCTCCCCCGTTTCCGCTGACGATTTGGCGGAGTTCACCAGGATTCTGCTGCATGCCAAGTCGTCCAGATACCCGGTATACAACGTCGGCGGTCCCCCTGCCAGCATGAGAGACGTGGCCGATGCGGTACGGAAATACATACCCGATGCTAAAATAGAGTTCGGCACGCAAAAACCGGCACTCGGGCGGCGCGGCCTGCCGTGGAAAGTCAGCACCGCACGGGCTAAAGAAGAGTTCAACTTCTCCTGCATGCCGCTGGAGGAAGCGGTGCTGATACATATCAACGACGCCAGACTGGAGGCGGGACTGGAGCCGCTGAAGAGATAAAAAGTACAAATAAACCGGTGTCATTGCTTCGGGCTCTCGCCTGCCAAAGAACCTGTCCGCCGCTCCTCCGGAGCTTTGGAAGGCGGGCTTGTTCGGCGAGCAGGTCGCCCTCGCAAAGACATCTAAACTTATTTTCTTTTCTTTAGCCGTTCTCGCTTGGCCATGCACTCTTTAACCGATAGAGCCACATCCTCGGCGCCAAGACCGAAGTGAGTTTTAAGCTCGTCTATTTCCGGCATGATTCTGCCGGACTGGCTGAACTCGTCTTCAATGCCGACTCTTATTAAAGGCGCCGGCGAATACTCGGAAAGCACGGTAGCCACGGCTTCTCCCAGACCGCCGATAATGCTGGCGTTCTCGGCGGTAACGATTGCCCCGGTCTCCTCGGCCGCCCTGATTACCGCCTCGTTATCCAGAGGCTTCAACGTGCTCATGTTGATTATCCTGACGTCAATCCCTTCCTTTTCAAGAAGCTCGCCGGCCAGTATAGATTCCGTCAGCATATACCCGCAGGCAATAATGGTGGCGTCCTTGCCGTCTTTTACCGTGTATGCCTTGCCGAGGTCGAATGGATAGTCTTCCGTGAATATTCTCAGGGGCGGCGGGCTGGCCTCTATCTTCAGGAATACCGGCCCGATGTATTCGGCGATAGCCATCACGGCTTTCTCGGCCTCAACGACATCCGCGGGGTCGACGATAACGAGATTGGGCATGACGCGCGTGATGCCGATTATTTCAATGTGGTTATGAGATATGCCCGGCTCGCCCCAGGCTCCCTCCCTGCCCAGCAGCTTAACGTTGAAGCGGTCCTGTAAAATACTTTGCCGAATCTGGTTGCAGGCACGGCTGACCACCGCGAAGGCAAAGCTGTGGATGAACGGCACGAACCCTTCCGCGGCCAGTCCGGCGGCCATGACCGCCCCGTTCGCCTCGGCGATACCGCACTCAATGACCCTCTCCGGGGCATTCTCTTTGAACCAGCCCAAGCCGGGAAAGCCCATATCCTCCAGGACGGCGATTATCCGGTCGTCTTTTGCAGCCGCTTTCATCATCCCGTTATTAACACCATCGGCGACCATGGCATTGCCATCGATTTTTACATGCTCGCTATACTTCGCCATATTTAGCTCTCCCTTCCCGGACGCCCCGACTGATATCCTCACCCCGACCAATATGAGTATGCGCCGCCTCCCAACTGGAAATTCCGTGACCTTTAACCGTATGGGCAATGATACACTTCGGTTTGCCGTCGCCATACAGATTGCTGGCCAGGTCCAGTACGTCAACAATCTCTCTCAGGTTGTGACCGTCAATCTCGGTAACCCACCACCCGAAGGACTTCCACTTATCGACAAACGGCTCTATCTGCATTACCTCATTGGTCGGCCCGTCGAGAGAGAATTTATTATAGTCGACGATATTTATGAGATTATCCAGTTTATATTTCGTGGCAAACATGGCGGCTTCCCATACCTGACCTTCATGACATTCGCCATCGCCGAGAATGCAGTAAGACCGGTAGAGAGGGTTATACCGGGTTATGTATCGCGGCATAAGAGAGCTCTGGGATGGCGGCTGTCGTAAGACCTTGAACTTTTCTGCCAGGGCCAAACCGGCGGCAAAGGACAGGCCCTGCCCCAGCGAACCGCCGGAGTAATCAATACCCTGGGTACACCAGCGGTCGGCGTGACCCTGGAGCGGCGAGCCGTAACGGTAATACGTGGTCAGTGTCTCTCTGGGGAGCACTCCGAGCTCCACCAGGATGGCATAGATGGCCTCACAGCAATGTGCCTTGGAAAGCACCAGCCTGTCTCGTTCCGGCCAGTCGCAGTTTTTGGGGTCGATTTTCAGGTGGTGGAAATAGAGAGCGGTAACGATTTCGACCAGCGACATCGTCCCGCCGGCGTGCCCCATCTGGCTGGCATCAAATATGGTGAAGATGTTTCTGCGGACGATATCAGCCTTTTCCTCGAGTTCACTGATTAACTTTTCGTCGTGTGCCATTTCTTTCGCCCTTCCGTTGCTATATTCACTGTTTTCAGCGTCAATTTGCCGCCGCATCTCGGGCAGGTATTGTTATAGAATCCCAGTACCGTCTCTTCCGACGGTATCGCGCGCATGTAGAGTCGGCGATTTATCTCCTCACCGAAATACAGCAGCATATTACATTTACCGCAGTTAATCTTCTCCGTCATTGACAACCTCGCTTTCCCGATACAATCTTTAAGGTTTAACCAGTATCTTTATGGACTTGCCCGTCTTATGAGTTTCAAATACCCTCTTAATTTCATCGAGGGGAATGATGTGCGTGATGAGAGGTTCCAGGTCAAGTTTGGGCAGTAAATTCAGAGCCCGGGGGAAAGAATAAGGAGACGTGAAGATAGCGCGAATAGTCAACTCTTTGGAATACATATAAGAAGGCGGTACGCCTACCTCGGCGTCCCGTGGATAGACCGCCGCCCAGAGTATGGTGCCGCAATAATCAATGAGGGAGAGGGCCTGCTTGGCGGCGTCGAGACTGCCGCTGGCTTCGATAACGGTATCAAAGCCCCTGCCATCGGTCAGCTTTTTACCGATTTCCACAATGTCTTCTTTGAGAGGGTCCACCACCACATCGGCTCCCAGCTTTTTGGCGAGCTGCCTTTTCTCGGCAACGGGTTCG
>DAOVRI010000070.1 GCA_030628245.1 Dehalococcoidales bacterium | reverse complement strand
TTCCAGATGCTCGATATTATCCGGGTCTACACCAAGACCCCCGGCGGCAAGCCGGACATGACCGACCCCATCACCCTGGAGAGGGGTAGCACGCTGGAGGATGCCGCCACATCCGTGCATAAGGACTTCGCCAAAAATCTGAAATACGCCCGCATCTGGGGCTCCGGCAAGTTCGACGGCGTCATGGTCAAACGCGACCACGTCCTGCAGGATGGGGATATCATAGAGCTGCACGTTTAGGGACTGTTGGCAAAGGGGGAAGTGACATTATGTTTGCTAAAGCTTGTGAACTAGCCAACCATTTTACTAGACCTATTATCGTTTCTATGAGATTCTACGATAAAAGTATCGAATGTGGTGCTGCTGCATTCGTAGTATTAAATGA
This sequence comes from Dehalococcoidales bacterium, assembly GCA_030628245.1. Classification (GTDB taxonomy): domain Bacteria; phylum Chloroflexota; class Dehalococcoidia; order Dehalococcoidales; family RBG-16-60-22; genus JAFGPF01. The sequence continues at coordinate 8,019 of DAOVRI010000070.1, read as the reverse complement.
TGAAGGCTGGATAATAACAGCAGCTCATATATGGGGGCCTATATTGGCATTTCAAAAACATGCTGCTGAAATGAAGCAATATGAAGAACAAATAAAAAAGGCCGAACAAGACCGTACTTTAACTGCCAAACAAAGGAAAAAGCAACTTAAGCAGATTAAACCAAACTTACGTTGGATAATTAATACTTCAATTTGGTGTAGTTGGGATAGTGTAGCAATTAAAGATATTAAAGCGCTTCCAGAAGGAGATATTCTTATAGGTAGGTTAGAACCATATGAACAATCATGGGTTAAACAATATCCAATAATAAAAGATCCTAATAAATCTTTACAACCAGGAACAAGTCTTTGCAAGCTTGGTTATCCTTTTCATAAATTAAACGCAACTTTTGATGAAAATACGAACACCTTTGTAATGGCTCCAGGTGCAGTACCTCTCCCTAGATTTCCAATAGATGGGATTTACACAAGAAATGTAGTTTTTGGAAAATCGAAAGATGGAAAGTATGATATTAAATATTTAGAAACGTCGTCTCCAGGACTTAAAGGGCAAAGTGGCGGACCTATTTTTGATATCAACGGTACGGTTTGGGCTATTCAAAGTAGAACTACCTCTTATCCTCTAGGTTTTAATCCAAAAGTGAAGAAAGATGGTAAAGAAGTTGAGGAAAATCAATTCTTGAATGTTGGGTTAGGTATTCATCCAGAAATCATTGTTGCTTTCTTAACAGATAACGGGATTAAATTTCAGCTATCTGATTATTAATAATTTTTAGTAGTCTTTAATTGCACTACTATAACTATAGTGCAAATTTCTTTAAACCAGAAACTCTTTAATCGCCGCCGCCAGGCCGTGCTCTTCCACGTCTAGAGTAACGTGGTCGGCCACTTTCTTTAGCTCCTCGTGGGCGTTGCCCATGGCGATGCCCAGTCCGGCCGCTGTCAGCAGCGGTATATCGTTTATCCAGTCGCCCACCGCCACCACCTCCTCCAGCGTTATCCCCAGGTAAGAGGCCAGTGCCTCCAGGGCTTTACCCTTGGACATGCCCGGAGCGGTCACGTTGATAAAATTAGTATCGGGGAAACGCGGACTATGCGCCTGCGTGAACTGGAGTTTCCCGATAAAATGGTCCACGAATAACGCTGCCTTGGCTTCCTGCTGCGGGTTGGCAATCACAAAGTCGACCCTGATTATCTTCTCACGCTCCCAGAGCCCCGTCAAATCACCTACAATGGTTTCAATGTTAAAATAGTTACGTTTAATGTCAGTCGACCATGTTTCATGCTCGGAAAAATACCGGGTCAGCGAGGCAAAATCAAGGTCGATGTCACGCGTACGGGCGTATTCAACCATTTGCTTCACCATCTCACTGTTGATAGTTTGCATGTAGACCGGCTCGGCGAGGTCTGCGCGGCTCACTAGAGCACCATCGAAGAAAATATGCTGATTATCCAGCGATAGTTGGTCAATATACTGTAAACTTGACTGTACCGAGCGCCCGGTACAGAGGGAAACATGCATACCGGAATCCTTCACCAGAGCCAGGGCTTCGCAGTTATCCGACGAGACGTTCCCTTCCCTGTTTATCAGAGTGCCGTCGATATCCACCACCAGGAGCTTATAATTAACAGGTTTCAAAATCACTTTCCTTTCTCAAGATAGTCGCGAATGGTCGCGGCATTTTTCAAAGCAAAACCTTCAATGTCATTGTTGAAATAGATATAGACCGAGTCCAGATTGACCGCCAAATCACCTATCCTGCCAGCCCAGTCGGTCAGTTCTTCGTCGGAGTAAAAGCTGGAATAGAGGCTGTCGCGACCGTGAAACCGGATATACGCGAAGTCGGCCGTGGCCAGCAGGGGACAGGCTAACCCGGGCATATCGAAGACACAGAACCCCACATGATACCGGTGCAGCATATCGAAGACCTCCTCAACCAGCCACGATTCATGCCGGAACTCGATAACATGCTTCAATTCACGCGGCAGCTTCTCCAGAAACGCCGCCAGTCTACTGTCATCGCGGTGCAGGCCGGGCGGCAGCTGGTAGAGCAGGGGACCCTGCTTCTCTTTCAGGATACGCGTTCTTGACATAAAGTTCTTCAGCGCCTCGTCACAATCTTTCAGTCGCTTGATATGGGTGATAAACCGGCTAACCTTCACCGCGAAGACAAAATTTGAAGGTGATGAATCATGCCACTTAGTAAAAGCCGCCTCCGAGGGCAGCCGGTAAAAAGAATTATTCAGTTCCAACGTAGTGAAATGACGGGCGTAGAACTCCAGCCATTTCGCTCTGAGCAACTTTTCGGGGTAGAACCTGCCACGCCAGTCATCGTAGTGCCAGCCGGAGGTACCTATAAAGTAGCGCGCCAATTTTATTGCAGCCTCCCACATTCATTCTAACATCGGCACCTCGTTTTTCCAAGCAGAACCCGCCCAGCTTGACCGATTCAGTCTCAATCCGATATATTGGATTAAGCGGAATTTTTACTACAAGGAGTTTACCCAATCATGAAAATCGCCCTTCAATGTGATTTCGATGGCACGGTAACCGAGGAAGACGTGAGCTTTCTCCTGCTGGATACTTACGTCGGCAGCCAGTGGCGTGATTATTTAAAGGAGTATATAGAAGGCAGGATACCGGTCGGCACTTTTAACAAAAAGGTGTTCGGCATGATGAAAACCGACCGGCAGACTATGACCGAACTTGTCCTTAATAGTGAGCGGGTGAAAATACGCCCCGGCTTCCGCGAGCTGGTGGAATACTGCTCTCAAAAAGACTATAAAGTCGTCATCGTCAGCAACGGCCTGATTTTCTATATCGAGGCCATCCTGGAAAAACTGGGTGTCAACGGCCTCGAGGTACATGCGGCGGAGAACCATTTCAGCCCCGACGGCATGAAGGTCAGATACCTGGGCCCGGACGGCACCGAGATGGAGGTCGGCTATAAGGAAGCCTATACCGAACTACTGGAGAAACAGGGCTATAGCATTATCTACATAGGCAATGGTATTTCAGACATCTTTTCGTCAAGACGAGCGATAAGAGTCTTCGCTACCGGCGACCTGCTCGATAAGTGCCAGGAAGAAGACCTCGAGTGTACCCCATTTACCGACTTCCATGACGTTATCAGGGGGCTGGAAGATTAAGCGCTAAACTAACCCGCCTTCAGGACAATACCCACCGGACAGTGGTCGGAGCCCATGACCTCGGGCAGGATAAAGGCCTGCTTAACCGACGGCAACAGGCTTTCGCTGACGAAAAAGTAGTCCAGCCGCCAGCCTACGTTCCTTGCCCGCGCCCCGGACTTCATGTCCCACCAGGTATACTGATTCGGCTCCTTGTTGAAGTGGCGGAAAGTATCCACGTAGCCGTGGTCGAGGAACTTGTCCATCCAGTCCCTCTCTTCGGGCAGGAAGCCGGAGATTTTGGAATTTTCTTTAGGGCGGGCAAGGTCTATTTCGTTATGGGCGGTATTGACGTCGCCGCAGATAACCAGCTTCTTGCCGGCATCTTTCAGGGAATCGGCATATCGCAGAAAGGTCTCATAGAAAGTCATCTTGTAGTTCAGGCGCTCCGGGCCCGACTTGCCATTGGGAAAATAGATATCGAAGAGGGTAAACCCGGGGTACTCGGCGACGATAACTCTTCCCTCAATGTCGAGACCGCTGTCGCCGAAGTCGTACCTTACATCCAGCGGTTTCTCTTTCGTAAAGACGGCCACGCCACTGTAACCCTTTCTCTCGGGGTAGTTCCAAAAGGTATGATAGCCCGGCGGCTCTTTCAGGTCGGCATCTAGCTGCTCGGGCTGTGCTTTGGTTTCCTGAAGGCAAAGGATGTCCGGAGATTCTTTATCAAGCCAGTCCAGAAAGCCTTTCCCCCTGATAGCCCTGACGCCGTTGACATTCCAGCTGAGAAGCTTCGTCTCTTTCATACCTGTATCTCCAGTTTGATATCAGCGTATTTATTTATTATACTTTTAATATAGCATAACACAATCAATGAAAGGGTGATAATTCATCTTGGATAAAGTTTTTACCAATCTTACCAACGGCGGCCCGGTACAGGTACATGTCCGGGATGGTAAAATAGTCCGTGTCCGCCCCTTCGTCCTGACGGATAACGACGCGGCCTCGTGGACCATCGATGCCGGCGGCCGAAAATTTACGCCGCTGAGGAAGGCCTGTGTGTCTCCGTTCACCACCGCCGAGAAAGCGCGGATATACTCCGAAGCCCGTATTAAATACCCCCTCATAAGAGAGGATTTTAACCCCGACGGCAACAGGCACCCGGAAAACCGGGGTAAGTCGAAGTACAGGCGCATCAGCTGGGATAGAGCCCTGGACATCGTCGTCGGAGAGATGAAGAGAATCAGGGAGACCTACGGGCCGGAAGCCGTCATGTCCCGGGCTTCCTCACACCATAACTGGGGCAACATAGGATACCGCACGTCGACATGGGCGCGGTTCTTCAACATGATTGGCTTCACCGATATCCTGGACAACCCCGATAGCTGGGAAGGGTGGCACTGGGGGGCGACACATGCCTACGGATTCTTCTGGCGACTCGGCATGCCGGAGCAGTACGACCTTCTGGAGGACGCTCTGAAGAATACCGACCTCGTGGTGCACTGGGGCAACGACCCCGATTCGACGCGCGGCATCTACGGCGGGCAGGAATCGGTTGTCTGGCGCTACTGGTTAAGAGACCTGGGCAAGAAGCAGATTTTTATCGACCCGTTCTGCAACTATACCGCCACCATCCTGGCGGATAAATGGATTGCCCCACGCCCCGGCACCGATGCCGCCATGGCCGAAGCCATCGCTTACGTGTGGCTGACCGAAGGCACCTACGATAAAGATTACGTGGCCACGCATACGGTCGGCTTTGACGAATTTAAAAAGCATATCCTGGGAGAGGACGACGGCATCGCCCGGACGCCGGAATGGGCGGCGGAAATTTGCGACGTGCCTGCCTATACCATCAAGAGTCTGGCGCGGGAATGGGCATCCGGTCGGACGATGCTGGCGGCTGGTTCGCGGGGCGGTGAGTCCGGCACCTGCCGCCAGGCCTACGGCACGGAATGGACCCGTCTGATGGTGCTCTTGCAGGCGATGCAGGGACTGGGCAAGCCGGGCGTCAATATCTGGGGCACGACCATGGGCCCGCCCTATAACGCCGACTTTGATTTTCCGGGCTACAGCTCTTTCGGGCCGAATTTCCTGAACGGACTCGCCGAAAATCCGGCGGAGAACCCGGTAAAACAGCGCATCTACCGTCTGCTCATCCCGGAGGCTATCCTTAATCCACCCATCCATTGGCTTGGCGAGACCTTCTGCGGACAGTCATTGGAGCAGCAGTTCGTCCCGTATACCTATCCGGCTCCCGGCTGCTCCGAGGTCAAGATGTTCTATCGCTACGGCGGCTCGTTCCTCGGCACGATGACCGGCACCAATCGCTTTGTGAAAATGTACCAGAGTCCCAAGCTGGAATTCGTCGTCAACCAGGACTGCTGGTGGTGCACCGAGACGGGACTGGCCGATATCATCCTGCCGGCCTGCACCAACTTCGAGCGTTACGACATCGGTGAGTGGGCCAATACCGGCGGCTATACGCACCACGGCTCCAACGCCTGCAACCACCGGGTCGTCGTCTACCAGCAAAAGTGCATCGAGCCATTATACGAGTCGAAGTCCGACTACCAGATATTCACGGAACTCGCCGAAAGGCTGGGTATCAAAGAAAAATTTACCGAGGGCAACTCCGATGAGGACTGGATAGAGAAGGTTTTCAACCACTCCGACCTGCCCCAATACCTGTCCTTTGAAGACTTTAAAAAGAAGGGGTATTTCATCGTGCCCATGCCGGAGGACTACCAGCCGACGCCCGGTCTGCGCTGGTTCTACGAAGGCCGGGAGTGCGATACGCCCGACCACTTTAACCCCAAGAGGCATACGGAAAGGGGGAAGGAACTGGGTACGTACAGCGGTAAGATAGAATTCGTCTCCCAGAGCTTACTTAAACACCTCCCCGACGACGAGGAAAGGCCACCCCTCCCGCGCTATATCCCCAGCTGGGAAGGTTATAACTCGGAGCTGGTGAAGAAATACCCGCTCCAGCTTATCAGTCCCCACCCCAGGTACTCATTCCACACACATTATGACGCCAATACATCGTGGCTGGGAGAGATACCGGGACACCGCGTCCTGAAGGACGGCTATTACTGGCACCCGGTGCGTATTCACCCCTCGGACGCTATCTCCAGAGGCATCAATGGCGGCGATATCGTCAAGATTCATAACGACCGCGGCGCCGTGCTCTGCATCGCCGAGGTCACCGAGAGGATGAGGCCGGGGGTGGTGCACTCGTACTACGGTTCCGGTAAGTACGACCCCCTGGAGCCGGGGAACCCGGACAGCATTGATAGGGGCGGCTGCGTGAACATTCTTACGCCTGACAGGATGCTTTCTAAAAACGTTCCCGGCATGGCGCCGAACTCCTGCCTAGTGGAATTAGAGAAATGGGAGGGGAAATAAAGAAAGAGGGGCTTCGCCCCTCTTAAACGCCCCTTATAAAATGGAGCGGAAGACGAGATTCGAACTCGCGATCTTCTCCTTGGCAAGGAGACGTTCTACCGCTGAACTACTTCCGCCCGCTCTGGTGGTGGTGCCGAGGCCCAGAATCGAACTGGGGACACGCGGATTTTCAGTCCGCTGCTCTACCATCTGAGCTACCTCGGCAAACAGCTATATTTTACTTTAGATTAGCTTGGCAGTCAAGAAAGCGCTATAGGAATATATACTTGTAAGTACAGGTAAATTGGAGAGAAATAAGTCATCTTCTCTGTTGATTGCGTAGGATTTGTATTGTACGATGTATAAAACACTTTTTTGAAGGAGGAAATTATGGATATACCTGAGTTTGAGCTATTCAAAAGGATGGAGAGTTTAGAACAAAAAACTGAGGGAGACTTTTCTTTAAAAGATACTTTTATTGTAAGTATGCTTGCTTTTGAAGCTAGTTATTGCGCTATGGCCATGCATTCTCCACAAAATGCTAGAAAAAACAAGGATTTATTAATTGGTAAGTTAAAGGAGATGGAATTTAGTAAGCAGTGGCAAGATATTCTTGAAGAAGAACTGCTTGTATTGTGTGAACACTTTGAATCATATAAATAAATATATTTTTTAAGTATATAGATAATAAAATATGGTCTTCTGAATTAGCCGCAGATGATACTGGGCGGCCAGGGTGGGAATAGATATCTCAACACGGAGTGGTGGAGGGGTTCACATATCTGGGGGGCTGGGTGGGGTAAAGTAAAGTATAGTGTAGTATAGTGTATTACTCCAGCACCACGTTATCAATCAGCCTCGTCTTGCCGATTTTCACCGCCAGGGACACCAGTACCGGGGGCTTTATGTTGTGGAACGTCTCTTTCAGTGTGCCCACGTCGGCGATGCTGATGTACTTGATATCGGCCATCGACTCGCTATTAATAAGCTCGGTCATCTCGCGGCGCATGGCCCCGGCGTCCTTTTCCCCCTGTGACCAGCGTTCCTGGGCCAGTGCCAGCGTCCGGTAAAGTACCGTAGCCGCCTGCCGCTGCCTATCATTGAGGTAGGTATTGCGACTGCTCATCGCCAGACCGTCGGGCTCGCGTACCGTGGGACAGGCCACCACCTCCAGGTCCATATCGAGGTCGGCGGCCATCTTTTTAATAACCAGTAACTGCTGGGCGTCCTTCTGCCCGAAGTAGGCTCTGGCAGGCTGGATGATATTGAACAGCTTGGCGACGACGGTGCTCATGCCGCGGAAATGGCCGGGGCGGGAAGCCCCCTCCAGCCTCTCCGTAATCGCGCCGACCTCCACCCACGTATCGTAATCATCAGGGTACATCTCGTCAGTCGCAGGCATGAAGACAAAATCGGTAATCGGCTCCAGCACCGCCAGGTCGCGCTTGGTATCGCGCGGGTAGTTTTTAAAGTCTTCCTTGGGGCCGAACTGGGTGGGATTGA
>DAOVRI010000049.1 GCA_030628245.1 Dehalococcoidales bacterium | reverse complement strand
GATACGAAACGGCTTGAATTATACTATCAGGGCAACCTGGTCGGCGACCTCGACATGGCTTTCCTGCACGGCGGGCTTCCCCAGCTGGAAAGTGTAGCTTCGTGGCAGCCGCCGCAGCACCCCGAACCGGACTTTCCCCCACCCCCAGACCTTACGGAAGACCTGAAAAAGATACTCGGCGCCTGGAACGTCTGCTCCAAGGAATGGGTCATCCGCCAGTACGACCACGAGGTGCAGGGCTCCAGCGTATTAAAACCCCTCGTCGGCGCCGCTAATGACGGCCCCGGCGATGCCGCCGTTATCCAGCCCCTGCCCGATTCTAAGAAGGGTATTATCGTATCCAATGGTATCAACCCGAAATACGGGGACATCGATACCTACTGGATGGCCGCCTCGGCCATTGACGAAGCCTTGCGGCAGGTTATCGCCGTCGGCGGCAGCCTGGAGCAGGTAGCCCTCCTCGATAATTTCTGCTGGGGCAATCCGGAAAAGCCCGACCGGCTCGGCTCCTTGGTGCGGGCGGCGCAGGCCTGCTATGATATTGCCATCGTCTACGGCACGCCCTTCATATCCGGCAAGGACAGCCTTTATAACGAATATGAAACGGGCAAGGAAAGCATCTGCATCCCGCCGACGCTCTTGATTTCCGCCATGGCTGTTACGGACGATGCCGACAGGTCCGTTTCCATGGACTGCAAGCAGGCGGGCAACCTGATTTATATTATCGGCGAGACACGTAATGAGCTGGGCGGCTCGCATTACTATGCGATTTACGGTCATATCGGCAATAGCGTGCCTAAAGTATATCCTGAAAAAGGCAAGAAGCTCATGGACAAGCTGTCCGGAGCTACGACTAAAGGTCTGGTAAAGGCCTGCCACGACTGCAGCGAGGGGGGCATCGGGGTGGCGGCGGCGGAGATGGCTTTCGCCGGAGGACTCAGCATGACCATCAATCTCAAGAATGTCCCGCTGGCGGAGTCGATAGAGCGTGACGATTTTATCCTGTTCTCAGAATCGAACACCCGCTTCCTGGCCGAGGTAGCCCCCGCGGACAAACAGGAATTCGAGAAGATACTGTCCGGCGTCGCTTTCGCCGAAATAGGGCGGGTGACGGACAATAATAAATTCGATGTTTTCGGACGCAGCGGCAAGGTGGTGCTTAACGCAAATATTGCCGAACTGAAAGAAGCGTGGCAAAAGCCACTAAGATGGTAGGTTATTGATGGCTAAAGCAAAAATATTGATGCTGCGGGCTCCCGGGACGAACTGCGATTTGGAGACACAGGTGGCCTTCGAGCAGGCCGGGGCCGAGGTCGATTCGGCGCTGGTGACCGAGCTATTCCGTAGAGAGAAACGCCTGGCGGACTACCAGATACTGGTCAGTCCCGGCGGCTTCACCTACGGCGACGATATCTCCGCCGGTAAGATTTTAGCTAATGAAATCAGGCTGAGACTGGGAGAGGACATCCGGAAATTCGTCGATGCCGGTAAGCTTATTCTCGGCATCTGCAACGGTTTTCAGGTCCTCGTGAAGACGGGGATTCTTCCAGGCATCCGGGGACATGGTGACCAGCCGATAACCCTGGCCAGTAACGATTCGGGCAGGTTCGAGTGCCGCTGGGTCTACCTGAAAATCAATGAAAAAAGCCCCTGCATCTTCACGCGGGGCATGCAAGGCATGTACATCCCGGTAGCCCACGGGGAGGGAAAGCTCGTTGCGGAGCCCGGAGTGGCCGAAAAGCTGAACATCGTCGTGCAGTATGCCGACGAAAAGGGAGACACAACGGCGGGCTACCCGTATAATCCGAATGGCTCAATAAGAAACATTGCCGGTATCTGCGATGCTTCGGGACGTATCTTTGCCCTGATGCCGCACCCGGAACGCTTCATCCGCTGGACGCAGCATCCCCGCTGGACGAGAGAAACACCGAGGGAAAATGGCGACGGCTTGCAGGTATTTATTAACGCCGTAGCCTGGGTAAAGAGTATTTAAAGAACTAAGATGCCTGCGGACGACCCGCCGGAATAAACTTATTCTTCAACACCCTGTTCTTTGATATAATCAATAGCGTCCTGAATGGCCACTATCTTCTCGGCAGCCTCATCCGGTATCTCGACTTTCCGATCCGGTTTGCTGAATTCCTCTTCCAGAGACATAATCAGTTCTACCAGGTCGAGTGAATCGGCGCCTAAATCTTCAACAAAGCTAGCTGCGGGCACTACATCTTTTTCATCAACGCCAAGCTGCTCCACAACTATGCCTTTTATTCTCTCAAAGATAGTTGCCACTTTTTCCCCCTTTATTAAAGCTTTCTACCGGCTGGCCAGCGTACTTACCGACCCCAGAACACCGTTGATAAATTTGGCCGAGTTCTCACTCCCGAAAGTCTTCGCCAGCTCAACCGCTTCGCTTATGGCCACTTTAACCGGTACTTTATTATCAAATAAAATCTCAAAGATTGCAAGTCTGAGAATGTTGCGGTCGACCATCGCTATCTGCTCCACCGGCCAGGCCGGGGCAAACTTCTTAATATTGCGGTCGATGTCGTCTTTTTTAAGGACGGCGCCATCTACCAACTCGCGGACGAAGGCACTGTTTTCCTCGGATAAGTCCGCCTCGGACAGAAGGCGTTCCACCACCACCTCGGGGCGGCGTGCCGCGGAGTCGACCTCATACAGTGCCTGCAGGGCGATAGTCCTGGCTTTATGTCTTGTCCCTGTCATGTTTTTTAACGTCCTGAGCACATATTATAGCATAACAGGGAGCAGTCGATAAACAGGCTGGAGAGGGTGAGGGATTAGGCAAAACGGTGATATTAATGCTACCATAGAACATAATACCAATCAGGCATATAGTTCCGGAACCCACCCCGGAGGGAAAGGAGATGAGATGGCGCGAGATGCTATTGTAGCCGAAGAACTGACCTACCGGTACGGTGAATTAACCGCCGTTGACCATATCAGCTTCAATGTGGCCGAAAGCGAAATTTTGGGTTTTCTCGGTCCGAACGGCGCCGGTAAGACGACAACCTTCAAGATGCTGACCGGGCAGCTCAAGCCCAAAGGCGGACAGGCCAGGCTGCTCGGAATGGATGTCATGAAGAATGTCGAAAAGGTGCAGGGAGAAATTGGCGTCTGCTTTGAAACGACGAATCTCTACGAACAGATGAGTGCCCTGGAAAACCTCAACCTGTTCGCCCGCCTGTTCGGCATGCGTTCCTTTGACGGTAATGCCCTGCTGGAGCGGGTGGGCCTGCCCGGGCGGGGCAAAGACAGGGTCGAGACGTATTCCAAAGGCATGAAGCAGCGCCTCATGGTGGCCAGGGCTATACTTAACAGGCCCCGCGTCCTCTTTCTCGATGAACCCACCGCCGGACTCGACCCTACCTCGTCCGAGACGATAAGGAATATTATCCTCGAAGAGCGCGAGCGGGGCGCCACCGTGTTTCTCACCACCCATGACATGCTGGAAGCCGATAAGCTCTCCGACCGGGTAGCCTTCATGAATCAGGGAGAAATCGTTGCGCTGGATACTCCCCACCAGCTCAAGCAGCAACACGGCAAGCGGGCGCTCAAGGCCAAGGTCGCCGGGGATGACGGCGGACTTGAGGACCGCGAAATCACCCTGGATACCCCGGAAACGCCCGAAGCCGTTCGGAAACTCTTTTCACAGGAAAAGGTAATCACCATCCACAGCGAAGAAGCCACCCTGGAGGATATCTTCATCAGCCTTACGGGACGGGGGCTCGTGTAATGAACTGGCGCATTATCGGCACCCTCGTTGCCAAAGACTTCTCACTCTTCTTCAGGAATAAGCTGTTCGCAGCCCTGACGGCTATCGCTTTCATTTTCTACATCGTCGTCTACTTTGTAATGCCCAGCACGGTCAATGAAAATCTTGAAATCGGGCTGTACTCGCCGGTAACTCTCCCGGTCTTTACGGGGATGCAGGAAGAAGGCCTGGAAGTAGAAACGGTGGCATCCGAAGAAGCCCTGAAAGAAGGGGTCATTGAAGGCAAATATGTCGCCGGAGTATCGCTGCCGGCGGACATGATGGAAAAACTGGCTTCCCAACAAAAACCCACCGTCAGTCTTTATTTCACGCCTGATGTGCCGCAGGAGATGAAGGATACCGTCGCCCTGATTATCAGGGAACTGGCTTATCTCCAGACGGGGCAGCCTCTGAATATTGAAGTGACCGAGGAAATTCTGGGGCCGGATATGACCGGCACGCCGATACCGCCGCGGGACAGGCTGCGACCCCTCCTCGCCATCATGATTCTCATGGTGGAAATGATGGGACTGGCTAACCTTCTATCCGAAGAGTTAGAACGGGGCACCGTACACGCCCTGCTGGTAACTCCGATGTCTATCAAAGAACTGTTTATCGCCAAAGGCATTACCGGCACCGGGCTTGCCTTCGGACAGTCGGTGCTGTTCATGCTGCTGGTCGGTGGTTTTGGCGGAGGGCCGTTGATAATCCTGATAGCCCTGCTGCTGGGAGCGGTGCTGGTCACCGGAGTCGCTTTTCTTATCTCATCCGTGAGCAAGGACTTCATGTCGGTGCTGGCCTGGAGTATTCCTGCGTTCATTATATTAATGGTGCCATCATTCAGCATCCTGTTTCCCGGAGCGATTACGAACTGGATAAAGATACTCCCATCCTATTACCTGGTCGATATCGTGCACCGGGTGGCCAACTTCGGTTCCGGATGGGGTGACGTCTGGCTTAATCTGTTGATACTCCTGGGATTCTGCCTGGTCATCACATGGCTCGGGATATTCTTTCTGAGGAGGAGAGTCCGATGAGTCTCAAACGAGTAGGCATACTGCTGGGTAAAGAATTTCTGCATGGCTCAAAAGGCTATATCTTCATTTTTTCTATCGTCGCCCCGCTCGTCATCTCGCTGATGGTAAGTTTAATCTTCGGCACACTATTTACCGGAAAACCCACGCTGGGGGTCCTGGATGAAGGCAACTCGCAATTAATACCCATGATTCAGGAGCTTGATACACTGAATATCAAGGAATATAACAGCACCCCGGAAATCAGGCAGGCAGTCGAGAGCGGCGCTGTCGATGTCGGCATCGCCCTTCCCGCCGATTTTGATAGCTCCGTCACGGGTGGAGGGAAGGCTGAAATTGAAGCATATACCTGGGGAGAAAGCCTGGCCAAAGACCGTTCCGTAATCGCCGTGACGATAACCAACCTCATCAGAGAGATGACCGGGCAAGAATCGCCGGTGGATATAGTAGCTATTACACTGGGTGACGAGGTAAGCACCCCCTGGGGTGACCGGATGCTGCCGGTAATCGTCCTCGTGGCCGTATTTCTGGGCGGACTTATGCTGCCGGCAACCTTGATAATAAATGAAAAAGCGAAGAGGACGCTTGAAGCACTGATAGTAACGCCTGCCAGTATCGCCGAAGTTTTCACCGCCAAGGGGACGGTTGGTTTAATCGTAAGTATGTTCATGGGCGTCCTGATACTGGTAATCAATCAGGCTTTCGGCAGCCATCCGCTGCTGCTGGTCATGGTGCTGGCGCTGGGCGGTATAATGGCGGTTGAGATAGGCTTGATACTCGGTATTCTGCTGAAAGACTTCACCGCGCTGTTTACCGTCTGGAAGACCGCCGGAATACTGATCTTCGCGCCCGTCTTTATCTATATGTTCCCCGAAATTCCCACATGGATCGGGAGAATTTTCCCTACTTACTATATTATTCAACCGATAGTGGATATCAGCCAGCTTGGCGGCGGCTGGCCCGAGATAGCTGTAAACGTCTTTGTCCTCATCGGGCTGGACATCATTCTGCTGGGGATAGTCGCTTCTATGCTGAGGAAGACACAGCGATTCGCCACCTAGAGCCGACACCGAAAGGACACCACACCCGGCTTCGCGGGCAGGTAATCTGCCGCTGTCTGAAAGAGTCCAACTTAAGCAGGGCAACAGCATCCCGATTTCAAACTATACACCTGTTGATTTCTCATTGCCGTTCGTGTCAAAATCACATTGCAAGGACCTGATTCACCCCCTTTACCTGCAAATTTACCTTGATTAAAAGGACATAGTCTGAAAAAGCTTGACAATTCAAAAGATGAGTATATATAATGAGCCTGCTACTGGCCTTATGCAGTTCGTGGAACGTGTATTATAATTGTATATCCAGAATCCGATAGCCCATGATACGATGCACTAGGGGTTGGTATGCCCGTAAACTGCTTAAGGAAGTGATAGAGAAAAGGTAACGAGTAGCAGAAAACGCATTAAATATTATATAGTATATGCGTAAAAACCTTTAGGCTAAACCGTGGGATTGTATCCAGGGAGGAGGTTTGTTATGTGAGAGGTGTAAATGGAGTGACACCGATTACCTGCGTACTGACCTGATTTACGAGAGTGGATAGAGAGGGTAGCTAGGAAGCCCGGGTAGATAGAGACGGGCAACCATAAACTTATGTAACCGGAAAACTCGGTGCCTGACCTGCATTTTATGTAAAATCCGCGGGTGAATCACCGAAATTCCGTGGAAGATACAGGTGACATTATAAAGGAGGCAAAAACCGATAATGAAGAAAAAATTACTACTACTTACAATAGCCGTTATTGTCATCGGTGGAATGCTTATCGGCAGCTGTGCTGAACCGACACCCGCGCCTGCTCCCGCGCCTGCTCCCGCGCCCGCTCCCGCACCCGCGCCTGCGCCAGCACCAGCACCGGCACCAGCACCGGCACCAGCACCGGCACCCGCACCGGCACCGGAAACCGGCGGACCGCAATTCGGCGGCATCATGAAAATAATTTATGCATCCGGCCCGCAGGTGCTGGGCGGTTTCCGGGGAGGCCCCATGGACGTTGGCGGCCAGTTCCCGGGGCTCAGCGCCCTTATGGACGCCACCGCTGACAGGACCAAGGGTTTCGGCATGGAGCCGGTCCTGTGCGAAAGCGTGGACGACGACGTCGAGAACAAGAAAATCGTCTTCCACCTGAGGAAGGGCGTCAAGTTCCATGACGGTACCGAGATGACGGCCGACGACTGCATCTTTGGCTATGAGATGGCGATAGATGCGGGACGCCTGCAGTACTTCAACTACTTCGAGGGAATCGATAAAATCGACGACTATACCTTCCAGATTCGCTATAACGAGTACACCAACCAGCTCATCCATAGCTGGGGGTGGTTCTACCCGCGCTCTAAGGCAGCCTTTCTAGAAGGCACGGGCGGAAGCGATGACCCCGAAGTGCAGAACGAGTGGGCTTCAAGCCACATTGTCGCCGCCGGTCCCTTCAAGCTGGTGGAGTACGTACGCGACAGCCACATGACCTGGACGAAGTTCGAGGACTACTGGAATGCGCCCCTTCCCTATCTTGACGGTATCGAAATCCGCTTCATTCCCGACCCCGTGACCGCCAGGGCCCTCATGGAAGCGGGAGAGGCAGACTACTGGTCGGGTCCTCCCGCACTGGACCAGATAGCTATGTATGCCGCCGGCTTCAAAAAGATAAGCGGCTGGGTTGGCCTGGTACAGAGCATCTGGCCTAATACCTCCGACCCCACGTCCGTCTGGAACGATGTCAGGCTGCGTTACGCCCTGGATTACGCGCTGGATAAGCCCGCCATTACCGAGGCCCTCGGGCACGGACTAGGCGTGCCCCTGATGCAGCTGGCACCCCCCGGCGAATGGGGCTACGACCCGAACTACCCGGTCCGCAAGTATAACCCGGATAAAGCCAGAGACCTCCTTCGCGCGGCCGGCTACCCCAACGGCCTCAAGACCACGATGATAATCGGGAATACCCCCGACGCAATTGATCAGGGCACGGCCATCAAGCAGTACCTCGATGCCGTCGGCATCGAGACCGAGCTTGATATCGCCGACCCCGGCCGGTTCTACGGGACGGTCTGGGGCGCCGCGCAACCGGGCCTGTCTTTCATGTGGTCCGGCATGGACATCACCCACCTGCTCACCTACATGCGCTGGTTCAGCACCGACCCGTTTACCGACCTGGTGTACCTGGGCCATACCGATGAACAGAGAGCGCTAGACGAGGAGGCCAAGGCCTATCCACTGGCTCCCGAGCAGAAGGAAGTAACCATGAGGCTTTTTAAATACATGAACGACGGGGCCTACCTGGTTCCGGTCTTTCAGATTCCTTCGGCAGATGTAGTACAACCCTATGTCCACAGCCAGCGGTGGCAGCAGGGGTTCGTCCGCTGGCAGATGGAACTACTCTGGATGGAAAAACACTAAGTAACATGGTAAAATAGCTACCGGGTGGTTCGCCCACAACGGATGTATATCCCTGATACGATGGCGAACCACCCAGTAGCGTAACCAGTAGCCTGGGGTAATAGAGAATATCTATACGTTGAGAGACTGCGCGTCCCGGCGGCGGTATTCCTGTAATTTGGGGCGGTTGTTTGTGGGTGTGCATCAGCCCGGATTTATACCAAGCAAGGACTGAAGTTTGAGATGACCACATATATCATAAGACGCCTGATAATTGCAGTGATTATCATCGTCATCGTGACGCTGATTGTTTTCTTTGCCATACGCCTCCTGCCCGGTGACCCGCTGATTATCTTCCTCGGAAACCAGGCTATGCAAGGGGGCATATCAGAGACGGAACTGGAAAACCTCCGGGAGTTCTACGGGCTCAACGACCCCATCCTGATACAATACGGCAACTGGGTATGGGGCGTACTCCAAGGTGATTTGGGGACTTCTTTATATTATCACGAGGATGTCGGCGTACTTATGGGTGACCGTTTCCCCATAACGCTGCACCTCGGCGTGCTGGCATTTGTCATTAACATTATTGCCGGCGTGCTGATGGGGGTGGCTGCCGCTATCAGGCGGGGCACCTGGATAGATACTGTTACCACCGCTCTGGCCAATGTCGGCGTATGTATCCCGGTTTTCTGGCTGGCGGTATTAATGATGTATCTCTTCGGCCTCGAGCTCCGCTGGCTGCCCATCGCCGGCTATACCTCCCCATTTAAAGATTTCTGGCTGAACACCCAGCAGATAATCATGCCTGTTTTCTGCATGGCCGTCACGATGACGGCGACTACGGCGCGCCTGTCACGGTCAAGCATGCTCGAGGTTACCCGCCAGGACTATATCCGTACCGCCTGGTCCAAGGGCCTGAGAGAGCGTGCCATCATCATGAAGCATGCCCTTAAGAACGGCCTCATCCCGGTAATTACCCTGCTGGGCATCGGCATCGGCATGGTTTTCGCCGGTTCGGTGTTCGTTGAGACCATCTTTGCCATTCCCGGTATCGGCAGGCTGCTGGTGACCAGCATCTTCGCCCAGGACTATGTGGTTATACAATCCGGCACCCTGGTAATTGCCCTGATAATTATTTTATCCAATCTGGTCGTCGATATATCCTACGGCTGGCTAGACCCCAGGATTAGGTACGGCTAGGAGACTTGCTAACATGACAGAAAGAAATGCGACTGTTGAAGAGTTCCAGGAAGCCCCACCACGCGTCAGCGAGTGGCGGCGCTTCTGGAGGGTGTTCCTGCAGCGCAAAATCGTCATCTTCGGTCTTATTGTCTTACTTTTGCTGATGTTTGCCGCCATCTTCGCCGATTTAATAGCCCCCTATGACCCATACCGGGGGATAATGGCAGATTCCCTGCAGCAACCGAACAGCACCTACTGGCTGGGCACGGACATTCAGGGCAGGGACACCCTGAGCCGCCTTATCTTCGGCACAAGGACGGCACTGATGGTAGGCTTCGTAACGGTGGGGATCGCCGCGATTATCGGCTCTACCCTGGGGCTGATTGCCGGGTACTTCGGCGGTATTCCCAGCATGGTTATCATGAGGATAATGGACGCACTCATGGGCTTCCCGATGCTGATACTGGCCATGCTCTTCGCAGCCATCCTCGGCGGCGGCATTCAAAACGTTATCATCGCCCTGAGCATCGCCACGTTACCCGGATACGCCAGGGTAATGAACGGGCTGACCCTCAGCATCAGGGAAAACGACTATATTATGGCCGAGCGGTCTATGGGTGCCCGTAACCTGCACATCATGATGGGCCATATCCTGCCGAACGCCATGCCGCCTATGATTGTGCTGGTGACGCTGCAGCTGGGTGGTCTTATCCTGGCCGAAGCTGCTCTTAGCTTCCTCGGCATCGGCATCAAGCCACCGGGCGCGGCCTGGGGTGCCATGGTCGCCGACGGCTACCGCTATCTATCATCGAGTCCGATGCTTTCCTTCGCACCCGGCATCGCCATCATGCTGGTCGTCTTTGCCTTCAACATGGTGGGGGATGGGCTGAGGGATGCCCTCGACCCGAGGTTGAGGGGCATACTTTAACGTGAGGAACATGAAATGGCAGAACTATTAAGAGTTAACAATCTGGTAACTCAGTTCAAGACCGAGAGCGGTCTGGTCAAGGCGGTCGACGGTATTTCCTACTACATTGACGAGCAGGAAATTGTGGGACTGGTGGGAGAAAGCGGCTGCGGTAAGTCCGTCAGTCAGCTCTCCGTGATGCAGCTCATCAGCGCCCCGGGCGAAATCGCCGGCGGCGAGGTCATCTTCGAAGGCCAGGACCTCCTCAAGCACAAGGCCAACGGCCCCGAAATGCGCTCCGTCCGCGGCGCTAAAATCGCCATGATTTTCCAGGAACCCATGACCTCCCTTAACCCCGTCCTGACCATCGGCCAGCAGCTTACCGAAATGCCGGAACTCCACATGAAAATGAACAATGACGCCGCCCGTAAGAGAGCCATCGAACTCATGAGCATAGTGGGTATTCCCGGCGCGGAGAACCGCATCGACGATTACCCCCATCACTTCTCCGGCGGTATGCGCCAGCGCGTCATGATTGCCATGGCACTCTCCTGCAATCCCAGAATCATTATCGCCGACGAGCCGACCACCTCCCTGGACGTGACCACCCAGGCCCAG
>DAOVRI010000145.1 GCA_030628245.1 Dehalococcoidales bacterium | reverse complement strand
TCCTCTTTAGGCTTATCGCACAGAATGCACCCATCGGGTTTTTCCTCGAGGATATACTGAATACGCCACGGCGCCCAGATATGCTTCATATACCTACTCCTTGCCGGTGCTATTTTAAGCGGCAACCGGTGCCGCCGTCAATGCCAGCACCCATGTAAAGTCAAGGATGCTTATGTTATGCAAGATTAATTGGTCATTTTAGCGCGTAAGACCAGCGTGTCCCACCAACTTCCCAAGGGAATGCTGGAGCTGAGCGAAGCTGAATACGTTCACCTTTATCAAACACGGACATCTGTATATTCTTAAACTCCTTGCCCATGTGGTACTTTTTAGATTCTATGAGGTCAATCAGTACTAGAAGGAGAGGCCAACGTGCCCCTTTCCATTTTTCCATCACATGACTATAAACCTTTTGTATATTTGGCGGATGCGTATAGGTTACGAGCACTGCATATTTAAGCCCTCCTTTTTCTTTGGGCCTCACATTATGTTCTTTTAGTTTTTCTAACTCATTACCCCACACACCACCCCACTCCCATTCCACAGCTATTTCATCACCGTCGGTACTTCGAAGTATTGCATCCTTTCTACCTCCCCTCTCAAATCTCGTAACAAACCCCATGAGGTCTGCAACATTACGAACAACTACTCCAATATGTATAGTCCAATCCACTCGTCCTGCTCCCGTTCCCCTCTTAGCATCCATCGGAAAATCACGATACCATAAATACTGAAATAGTGCTGCAAAATCTTCTACAGAAGCCCAATCATTCTCTTCCATCACACACCTCCAAACTTATCTTTTCCCACCCTGCCGCCCTCGGCACATCTGTGTTTAATTTACATTATTTATCCCCACACCCAATAGGGGCGTCTAAGAGGGGCGAAGCCCCTCTTTCTATTACTCCCCCTCTCCTGTGACACCTCGTCAGGAGAGGGGGACACAGGGGGTGAGGTAGACATCAATACTAACCCTTTATATCCCTGAGCATCGCCCAGGAGTTCACATTGCTGCCCGGCACGATGCCCTCCTCGACTACCCTAAAGCCAAGATGCTGGTAAAGAGCCACGTTCTTTCCCACCTGCGTTTCCAGAAAGCAGGGCAGACCTTCTTCATCTATCCTGGCGAACATGGCCCTGAGCAACAGGCTGGAATAACCCCTACCCTGATGAACGGGGTCAACGCCGAGCACCTGCAAATACAGGTGAGGGAAAGGCGCGCAACGCTTTCGCACCGATTCAGCATAGTCGCCATAAGCCTTCTGCCGCGAAATTACCTCCCGCCTAACTCTAAATAAAAGCAAAAAACGCCTGCTCCTGATTTCACTCCACAGCGTTCTGCGGCGTCTATCCGAAGGAAACCATACGGCCACACCTTCCAGATTCGGAGACGTCGCGTAGACCTCGCCGTACCGAATGCCGTAACGAATCAGCGACTGAAAGGTAACGGGTTGTATCCTTTCTCTTTCGGAACCGTCGGGAAAGAAATAGGCGGATAAGGGATAGTCCTGGAATGCCTTGGCTAACGTTACCGCCGCCGGTTTTATCTGGTCCTTAGTCAATCGGACGAGACTGTTTAAATCAGCGACCATGAATAACCCCCATTTGGCTTCATGCCTGTATATATGTTATAATTAACTTCTGAAATCCGCAATTTATATATAAGGATAATAACATGGCTGACAAACCTGCTAAACCCGCTAAAGACCTCCAGACCTTCATGGAAAACGTCAACAAGAAAGACAAACCTAACGGTAAAAAAATCCGCTTTGCCTTTACCAAGCGCAAGAGATAACATTAAACAGCAACCGTTTCATCTCACACGCCGTCGCCTCTTCGCCGAGAATGGTTCATCCACTGAAAAATCGGGCAGATAATTAGCCGGGGATGACATGCCCTGCACCCATCCATTCTCCATACCCAACCTCTCCGCCAGCCTGACCACGCTATCATACTCCTCAGGCAATATTCTCCTGTTCAACTCCCGGTACCGGTAAGCGTGGTGCGCCGGGTGGTACTGGGACATGATGCTGACCGCCACCGCGGGTGAAATCTCATTAACCAGCCAGCTGAGGGAGTCCTCGCTGCCGGCGATTCCGTTGGGGAGTATCAGGTGGCGTATTATCAGTCCTTTCCGGGCGATGCCTTCGTCATCCACCTCCAGGTTGCCGACCTGCCGGTACATTTCCTTGATAGCGGCGCGAGAGCTGTCCGCATAATGACGCACCCGCGAGTACTTCCTGCCCATTTCGTTCGAGGCATACCGTAAATCGGCAAGGTAAATGCTTATGATACCGTCGAGCTCCCGCAGGGTCTCTATAGAATCGTAGCTGCTAGTATTATAGACCAGCGGCAGCCGGAGTCCCATCGGCACCGCCTCCAGAACGGCACGCACAATCTGGGGCACGAAGTGCGAAGGTGTCACCAGGTTGATATTGTGGCACTTCAACCCGTCCTGAAGATAGAGCATGCGCTCCGCCAGCACACGGGTGCCGACCTCATAATGCTGCTGGGTTTCCGGGTCCTGGCTTATCTGATGGTTCTGGCAATAGACGCACCGCAGGTTGCAGTTGCCGAAGAATATCGTCCCCGACCCCCGGCTGCCGGAAAGCACCGGCTCCTCGCCGTGGTGAGCGCAGACCGATGAGACAATCGGCAGGTAGGCCGAATTACAGGAACCCACCTTACCCCTGAGTCGGTCGGCGCCACATTCCCTCGGGCAGATATCGCACTCCCCCAGCCTGGCTTCGAGCCTCTCGACACGGCGCTCCAGTTCACCGGAACGATAGAGACCTGTATATTCCGGCTCGTTCGTTCTCATAACTCTTTTCGCTTAACCTCCAGGTCCAGGCCTTTTACTGACAGGACTTTTACTTCCTCGTCAACGTCTATTTCTCCCTCGACCGACCTTGCTTTCCAGTATTCACCCTCGATTTTAATAACACCCTTTGGCGTTAGCGATTGTGTCACCTCACCCGTGAGCCCCACCATTCCCTCGGCGCCGGTCACCTTCTTCCGGCGCAGACTGGGAACTATCGCACGGTGCACGATAAAAACGAGGGTGCCGAATGCGAGCCCGATGACTATCATAACCGGCAGGGATATTTCAATATCGAAGAACCACAATACCACGAAGACCAGTATCAGCACAGCTACATCGTCCAGAAGAGCAATAAGGACGATAAGCCAGGTCTTCATATCCGATGATTCGTTCTTCCTGGTCATGAGGATAATCTGCGAAGTTTCTCCAGCGCCTCGTCAATCCGCCTCAGGCAGCGTTCCCGGCCCAGCACGGCCATCGTCTGAAAAAGCGGCGGCGTGGCCGTCTCGCCGGTAACCGCCGTCCTGAGGGCACCGAACAGCTGGCCGGCTTTGAGACCCAGTTCCTCGGCGAGCGGACGAAGCAGGGTTTCCAGAGACTCCTCATTAAATATAGATAGCTTACTCAATCTCTGTGACGATGCATCCAGCGCGGCGAGCGTTGATTCAGGGGTCATATTCCTGGCAATAAGTAAAGTCGGGTCGTAGTCGAGCTTGTCAACGAAGAAAAATTTGACCAATCCGGGCGCTTCGGTCAGTTTTTTCGTCCTCTCCTGGATAAGCGGCATCATCCGCCGGACATAGTCGATATCCAGCGGCCGCTTTACCGGCGACGGCAGGCCTTGCTCCAGAAAAGGGAGCGCTCTCTGCGTGAAATCCTCAATACTGAGGCTGCGGATATATACCCCGTTCATCCAGTCGAGCTTGTCGCGATTGAATATGGCGCCCGTCTTGCCGATTCTCTCCAGCGAGAAGTTGTCGATAAGCTCCTGGCGGGTCATGAGCTCCGTCTTGTCGTCCAGCGACCAGCCGATTAAGGCGAGGAAGTTGAACATGGTCTCCGGCAGGTAGCCGTGCTTCCGAAATTCGAGTATGGAGACGTCACCATGTCGCTTGCTCAGCTTGGCGCGGTCGGGCCCAACTATAAGCGGGTGGTGGACATATTGCGGCGGGTCGTAGCCAAGGGCTCCGTAAATAAGCAGGTGGCGGGGGGTGCTGGAAACCCACTCTTCACCACGGATGACGTGGCTGATTTCCATGGCATGGTCGTCGACGACGTTGGCGAGGTGGTAGGTAGGATAGCCGTCCGATTTCAACAGCACGAAATCGTCGATGGTGCTGTGCTCGAAGGTAACGTCCCCGTAGATAAGGTCGGTAAACTTCGTCTGTCCTTCCAGGGGCACCTTGAAACGCACCACCGGCACAATGCCCCCGGCTTCTTTCTGCGCACGCTCCTGGGGAGCCAGGTCGCGGCAGTGGCGGTCATAGCCCGGCGGCTGCTTGCGGGCGACCTGCTCCTTGCGCATCTCTACGAGTCGCTCGGGGGAGCAATAGCAGTAGTAGGCGTCGCCCTGCTTGACGAGTCGGTCGGCGGCCTGCCTGTAGAGGTCAAGTCGCTGCGATTGATAGTACGGACCGTAGTCGCCACCGACGTCCGGCCCCTCGTCCCAGTCCAGTCCCAGCCACTTGAGGCCGTCCATAATATATTCCACGGCGCCTTCCACCTTGCGGGTGACGTCCGTATCCTCGATGCGCAGGACGAACTTGCCGCCGGCGTGGCGGGCCATGAGCCAGTTGAACATGGCCGTGCGGATACCGCCCACATGGGGACGGCCGGTGGGACTGGGGGCGAAGCGGACTCTTACGGGCGTGGGCATGGCAATCCTTTCTGACGAGTGATACTCCACCATTTTAGCATGGGGGGTGAAAAGATACTAGAAGTTATATATTTCTACCTCACCTCCTGTGCCCCCCCTTGCGAGGC
>DAOVRI010000179.1 GCA_030628245.1 Dehalococcoidales bacterium | reverse complement strand
TTATTCAAAGATACAACCGCCTGCTCCCCTCTCTCTTAAATCAGAGAGGGGCCGGTAAGGATGAGTTTAATTCTCCCAATAAAGGAACATCTATGGTACATCATGACTATACGGAATATATTATACACGTTTTATGTTATCTTGTCTATACCCTGAGGCTACGATTGCTTTTCAGCGCGGCTCCTGGCAGACTTCTCCTCGCCCGGTACGCTGCCGATAGCTCCCCTGACCATGGCGACGCGACCCGTCCGGGCTATTTCCCTGATGCCGAATCCCTTCAGCAGTTTCAGCAAGGAATCGATTTTATCCTCGTCCCCGGTAATCTCAATCGTTAACGAGTCTGATGCCACGTCCACGATATTGGCCCGGAAAATATCGGCTATCTCGATTATCTCGCTCCGTGTCGCCGAACTGGCCTTCACCTTCACCAGCGCCAGTTCGCGCGTGGTTATGTTATCCCCCGTGATATCGGAAACCCTGACCACGTCGATGAGTTTATCCAGCTGCTTCCTGACCTGCTCCACCATGGCGTTCGACCCGTTGACGATGATGGTCACGCGTGACAGGTGGGACACCTCGCTGTGCCCCACGGCGATACTCTCGATATTGAACCCGCGCCGGCGGAAAAGACTCGCCATGCGATTGAGGACGCCGGGCTTGTCCTGAACAATAGCGGCTAGGGTGTGCTTCGTCGTGGCCATGTCGACACCTCTTTCTTCGGTTGTTCGATAAACTCGATATTGGACGCTCCGGGCGGCACCATCGGGAAGACGTTTTCTTCCGGCTCCACCATGAAGTCGATTAAAAACGGGCCGTCATACGCCATTGCCTGGTCTATCGCACCCGCCACCTCTTCGCGCTGGGTAACCCGCAGACCAGGGATACGGTAAGCCTCGGCAACCTTGACAAAGTCGGGACAGGAAATCGGCGTGGCGACATACCTTTTCTCGTAGAACAGGTCCTGCCACTGCCTCACCATGCCCAGGTAGCCGTTATTGAGAACCGCAATCTTGACGGCAATATTGTCCTGAACCAGCGTCGCCAGCTCCTGGATGGTCATTTGCAGGCTGCCGTCGCCGTCGACACACCAGACGGTCTTCTCGGGGCGGCCCACCTTGGCTCCCATTGCCGCCGGCAGACCGAAGCCCATAGTGCCCAGTCCACCCGACGTGATGAAGTAGCCCGGTTCTTTGTGAAGATAGTACTGGGCAGTCCACATCTGGTGCTGCCCCACGCCGGTAACGGTAATGGCATCACCCCGGGTCGCCTCATACAGTTGATGGATGATATACTGCGGCAGCAATCCGGCACTATCGTTAACATCCGCCAGGGGATGCTGTTTCAACCATTCATCGAGTTGCTTAATCCATTCGAGATGGTCACCGGACTCGAGCAACTTGTTTAACGCCTGGAGCACTGCCTTGACGTCTCCGACAATCGGCACATTTACCGCTACATTCTTACCGATTTCCGCCGGGTCGAGGTCGATATGGATGATTTTAGCGTTAGGGGCGAAACCGGCTATTTTACCCGTCACACGGTCGTCGAACCTCATACCGACGGCAATCAGCAGGTCAGTGCTATCCATGGCTTTATTGGCGCTGCCGGTGCCGTGCATACCCGCCATACCGTAACTGAGCACGTGGTTTTCCGGAAAGCCGCCGATACCCAGCAGCGTTGTGATAACCGGTATCTGGCTTGTCTCGGCAAGGTGCTTCAGCTCCTCGCTGGCACCGGATATAATAACACCCCTGCCGGCAATGATGAGAGGCCGCTTCGCCTCATTTATCAGCCTGGCGGCATTCTTGAGCTGCGTGGGATGTCCCCTGGTGGGTATTTTATAGCCGGGCAGGTCCACCTTCTCAGGATAGCTGTACTCGGCCTGGTCCGTCTGGGTATCCTTGGGCAAATCGATAAGCACCGGTCCCGGTCTCCCGGTCCTGGCCAGATGAAATGCCTCTTTGAATATCCCGGCCAGGTCCGCGGCGTCCATGGCGACATAGCTGTGCTTGGTAATGGGCAGCGTGATGCCGGTAATATCTATCTCCTGGAAGGCATCCTTGCCGATAAACGGCTTGGCGACCTGCCCGGTCAGGGCCACCATCGGCACGGAATCGAGATAGGCATTAGCGATGCCGGTCACCAGATTGGTGGCACCCGGCCCTGAGGTAGCCATGCACACGCCCACCTTACCCGTAGCCCGGGCGTAGCCATCGGCGGCATGGGCAGCGCCCTGCTCGTGGCGTACCAGGATGTGCCGAATCTGGGGGTACTGGGGCAGGGTATCATAAAAGGGCAGCAAAACACCACCGGGAAAGCCGAACATCACATCGACTCCCTCAGCTATTAAGCTCTCGCATATAATCTGGGCACCAGTCTTTTTCATATTATTCCCCTTATTTTCCAAACACCGCGCCGGTGCTGGCCGAAGTTACCTTCTCAATATAACGGCTGAGGTAACCCGTTTTTATCCCGGGCTCAAATTCAGCCAGCGCAGCCAGGCGGTCGGCTATTTCTTTGTCGGTTAATTCTATATCCAGCTTAGAGTTCTCGATATCAATGCTGATGATATCGCCTTCTTTCACGGCGGCAATCGGCCCCCGCGCCGCCGCTTCCGGGGAAACGTGCCCGATAGACGCGCCGCGGGTAGCCCCGGAAAACCTGCCGTCGGTAATCAGGGCAACTTCCTTATCCATGCCGATACCGGTAATCAGGGAAGTGGGCGTCAGCATTTCCCGCATCCCCGGCCCACCTTTAGGGCCTTCGTAGCGGATGACCAGCACGTCGCCGGACTTTATTTTCTTATTCATAATCGCTTTGGTGGCCTCTTCCTCGGATTCGAACACCCGGGCCGGGCCGCGGTGCACCATCATCTCCGGGGCCACCGCCGCCTTCTTGACCACGGCACCTTCCGGCGCCAGGTTGCCGAAAAGCATGACCAGACCTCCCGTTGCCATATGGGCGGTTTTAACGGAGTGGATAACCTCGCTGTCCAGCGTCTTTACATTAGCGATATTTTCGCCCACTGTTTTCCCGGTCACGGTCCTAGATTTCAATTTAAGAAGTCCCTTCAACTCACCCATCACCGCCGGTATGCCCCCCGCCATGTCCAGGTTCTCGATGTGGTGCGGGCCGGACGGCCTCAGCTTGCAGAGGTACGGAGTGCGCTGGCTTATCTCGTTGACCGTAGCCAGCTTAAACTCGGCGCCCGCCTCATTGGCGATGGCCATGAGGTGCAGTACCGAATTGCTGCTGCCTCCCAGGGCCATATCCACCGTGAAAGCATTGTAAACGGCATCACTGTTTATTATACTTTTTGGACGGATATCATCGGCCAGGAGCTTCATCACCTGCCGACCAGCTTTCCTCGCCAGACCCCTCCTCCGCATATCTACCGCCGGAATAGTCCCGTTACCCGGAAGGCCCATCCCCAATACCTCCGTCAGGCAGTTCATGGTATTGGCGGTAAACATGCCCGCACAGCTGCCGCATCCGGGACAGGCTGCCTCTTCCAGCCTCATCAGTTGTTCTTCGGTCATCTTGCCGCCGGTGACGGCTCCTACACCCTCAAACATCGTGCTCAGGTCAATCTTTTCTCCGTCCAGGTGCCCCGCCAGCATCGGGCCGCCGCTGACGAATATCGACGGCAGGTTCAACCTCACCGCGGCCATGAGCATACCGGGGATAATCTTGTCGCAGTTGGGTATGAACACCAGGGCATCGAAGGCATGGCCCTCCGCCATTATCTCCACCGAGTCGGCAATAAGCTCGCGACTGGGCAGGCTGTATTTCATGCCGGCATGGTTCATGGCGATACCG
>DAOVRI010000142.1 GCA_030628245.1 Dehalococcoidales bacterium | reverse complement strand
GCACGCAGGGATATCTTCCGACCGGTACGGCTGGAACGCCCCGCTCTACTGGGAACGCTGCCGCCGTAGGGCCTCGTAAAAATCGGGGCTGCCTTTCCGGTATTCCTTACCGCCGACCATGGTCAGGCCGCGGACGTTGCCTCTGAGCAGGTTCTTGATCGGCGAAAAGCTCCGGTGCGCGTCCCGGACGTCCTTATCCACCAAGTGGAGATAGATTTCCGTCGTCGAAACATTGGAATGACCCAACATCCGTTTCAAGTATTC
This sequence comes from Dehalococcoidales bacterium, assembly GCA_030628245.1. Classification (GTDB taxonomy): domain Bacteria; phylum Chloroflexota; class Dehalococcoidia; order Dehalococcoidales; family RBG-16-60-22; genus JAFGPF01. Next base: position 4,596 of record DAOVRI010000142.1, on the reverse strand, counting down.
CAGGTTACAGCCGTTCCTCAAACTGTGCGTGGCGAAGCTGTGCCTGAGCCGGTGCGGACTCAACCTCTGTTTTAGCCCGGCTCTCCGGCCGATCCCCTCCAGGACTTTCTGGACGCGTCCGACGGTCATGGGATATCCATCAAACCTGAGAAATAGCTTATCGGCAGCGGCCGGCGCCGGCCGGTGCAGGCCCAGGTAGACATTGACGGCCGATGACGTCTGCAAGCTGATAAAGGTGGACCTTTCCTTGCTGCCCTTGCCGAATACCCTCACCGTGCCGGTTTCCAGGTCAACGTCCCCCGGCTCGAGGCCGGCCAACTCGCTCAGCCGCACGCCGCTATCAAGGAATACCCGGAGTATGGCGCTGTCGCGGGGGCTCCGGTCGGCCGCCTTAAAGACAGCCTTCAACTCTTCCTCGGAGTAAATCTTGGGCAGCAGCTTCGGCAGCTTGGGCACCGGTACCGCGGCCAGGGGGTTTTCGTCGATGATCTTCTCCCTGGCCAGCCAGGAGTAGAAGCTCTTGACGCCCCTGACGTAATTGCTGACGCTGTTCCGGGATAGCCTGGTGCCGCCGTGTCCCTGGGGCATCCCCGGCCATCTGGTGCGCTGCTGTGAGGCGATGATAAAACGGCGCAAGTCGTCGGTCTGGACCAGGCGCACGTCCTCGATGCCCCCCAGGAAGGACGCGAAGAGCTTCATGGACAGCTCGAGATGCTCCGCGGTCTTGGGGCTCAGTCCCGCGGCCCGGGCGGCCAGCTGGTAGCGGCTTAAAAGTGTCTCGATGCTCATCTTTTTTGGTGAGTCAGGCACCCCCTCCAAGCGTGTGGTAGGCCGTACAGGTCTCGAACCTGTGACACCCTGATTAAAAGTCAGGTGCTCTACCAACTGAGCTAACGGCCCATAGAATCCTTAAAATGACTTCCAAGTCCTAATTCTAACAAATCGTTCCCGCCAGCGCAAGCTGCCGTACACTTTTGTTAAACTCCAATCTTTAAGCTATAATAGCAAGCACCAGACAGCATCGTTCAGGGACTATATTATGACGACTAAACTATCGGTCGACGAGAAATACATGCGGCAGGCCCTGCGGTTGGCCCGCCGTGGACTGGGCAAGACCAGCCCGAATCCCATGGTGGGGGCAGTCATTGTCAAAGACGGCCGCGTCATCGGGCAGGGCTATCATCACTTCTTCGGCGGCAACCATGCCGAAGTCGATGCCATCAATAACGCCACGGAAGACATTTCCGGCGCCACCATGTACGTCACGCTGGAGCCCTGCTGTCATCACGGCAAGACGCCTCCCTGCGTCGATGCCATCATCCGGGCAAAAATCGGCAAGGTCGTCACCGGCACGCTGGACCCGTACCCGGAAATGAGGGGCAAGAGCCTCAAAATACTTAAGCAGCACGGTATCGTGACCAGTGTGGGCGTTCTGGAAAAGGAGTGCCGCGCTTTGAATGATGCCTACCTGAAGTATACGACTACCGGAATGCCTTTCGTGACCGTAAAGTTCGCCCAGACTCTCGACGGGAGGATTGCCACTGCCTCCGGAGCCTCCCGCTGGATAAGCTCTCCGGAATCACGCAAGCTGGCCCACCGATTGCGAACTCACCACGACGCTATCTTGGTGGGTATCGGCACCGTGCTGGCGGATGACCCCGAGCTTACCGTCCGACTGGTCCGCGGTAGAAACCCCACCCGCATTATCCTGGATTCGAAATTGAGAGTTCCGCTCGAAGCCAGGGTGCTGGCGGACCAGGAAACCGCCCGGACTTTAGTGACCGCCACCCCCACCGCCGATAAAGACAAGCTGACCGCCCTGCGTAAAATGGGCATCGAGGTGCTGACGGTCCCGCCGGACGCTCAGGGACGGGTAGACGTTAGCGAGCTTTTGAAAATACTGGCGCAGCGGCAGATTTCCTCCGTGCTGGTGGAGGGCGGCGGGGAAATAATTACCTCGTTCCTGCGCTTGGGCCTGGCGGATAAGCTGGTTGTCTTTATCGCCCCCAAGATTCTGGGCAGGGGCACCGACTCCGTCGGCGAGCTGAATATCACGGACATAAGCAAGACTTTAAAGCTGTCTTTTGAGAGGGTCTACCGGAGCGGGGAGGATATTGTGGTGGAGGCGAGGGTCGAGGCAGGATAATACCCGTCAAAGTCATGAAGCATAATTACATTAAAAGCCACAGTGAATTTCAGTCTTATCTGCAGGGCTTCGAAGATAAGAGGTACAGCGTAATAGCCCTCGATATCGAGGCGGAGTCGAACCTGCACGCTTACGGGGAGAAGCTCTGCCTGATACAAATCTTCGACGGGACAAATAAGGTGCTCATCGACCCCCTCGAAATGGATAGCAATATACTGAAAGCTTTCTTCGAGAACCGGAACATTTTAAAAATAGTTTACGACGCTTCGAGCGACCTCTCGCTGCTGAAAAACACCCATAACATCGATATGAAATCAATACTGGATTTAAGGCCGGCGGTCGAGATTCTCGATTATGAGAAAAAGGACCTGCATTCCGTCATCGCCGTGGAGCTCGGTGTAACCCTGACGAAGAAATCGAAATTCCAGAGGCACAACTGGGTGAAGAGGCCAATCGATAAAGAGGCTATCGCCTACGCCCTTAACGACGTCATCTATCTTTACCGGCTCAAGGACGCCATCTTTAAAAAGCTGTACGCCCGAAATCTGCTGGACCTGTATATACTGAAGAACCTGCAAGTCCAGCAAAGGGACTACACGAGGGACCCGCAGGACAGGTACCGGAGACTGAAGGGGTACAGCAGCCTTTCCAACGTGGAGAAGCGGGCCTTCCGGAGGGTCTTTGATATCCGGGAGAGGTACGCCAAACGCATCAACATGCCGTCTCACAACGTTATCAGCAGGGCCGACCTGATTAGCATCGCGAAAGATGCCGGAAGCATCAATGAAATCAGGTTCCCGCGGCGCTTCACCGCCGGGCTAATCCAGGAGATAGTACGGGAGTTGGAAAAAGCGGTGGGGGGATAGGGGTGGAGGCTAGGGTGGAGGTGTTTCATAGCATATGATTTCTTCTATTACCTTTTTCATTTTAAGTCAAAGAGCTATAATCTAAACATTCTCTAAAATTGCCGAACTGCATGGAATAAAAGTGTAGATTTTACTAAGAATCTTTGATAGATTATTAATGTGTTGATGCTAACACCACTTAAAAATAAGGGCAAACACGTATTGACATTTAGCATATATTCCTTTATAATGCATACTGCGTCTGGGATGAGTCGCTAAGCGTCTCTTCTTGGGGCTTTTAGCCCTAAACCCAGTCGCTTTTTTTTATTTAGTATTTAGGAGGTCAGCTTTTATGTACTTATGCTATGTAGATGAATCTGGAACCTCTTCCATCCCCGGAAACACTTCACATTTCGTTCTCGCTGGTTTGTCTATTCCAGTAGACCGTTGGCAGTATTGTGATAAGGCTATCCTAGCAATCAAGAAGAAATTTGACCTTGAAGACTCTGAAATACATGTTGCTTGGATTCTTCGACCATATCTTGAACAAAATAAAATCTCTAACTTCGAAAATCTTGACTATTCACAAAGAAGGTCTCGAGTACAACAACTTCGAAAAACTGAATTACTAAGGCTGCAAAAGGTGAAACCTATAAAACATTACCGGCAAACTAAGAAGAATTATCGTCAGACTGAAGCCTATATTCACCTGTCTTATCAGCAGAGACGAGATTTTATCAAGGAAATTGCAGTCTGTGTGTCTCGATGGCGCTTTGCCAGACTTTTTGCAGAGTGCATAGATAAAGTATATTTTGACCCTTCCAGAAGAGGTCAGACTATAGATGAACAATCCTTTGAACAAGTTGTTTCCCGATTTGAACACTATCTCCAGATTATTAATAGGGATCAACCCGAAAGACGCTGCGGCTTGCTAATTCATGACAATAATCCAACAGTTGCCAAGAAACATACTGATTTAATGAAGCAATTCTATAAAAAGGGAACAATGTGGACAGATGTTAAATCCATAATCGAAACTCCCTTGTTTGTCGATAGCCAATTGACCAGCATGGTTCAGATTGCTGACTTATGTTGTTACTCAATTCGACGATATCTTGAAAACAACGAGGATGAGCTTTTTGACTTAGTTTTTGTAAGGGCAGATAGGCATAGGGGGACTGTAGTAGGAGTAAGACACTGTTCAGACCCAACCTGTCGCTGTACAATTTGTGGCTCCCGTAATTAACGTCACAATTACATAAAATTAATTTGTCCATCAATAAAATATGATACATCTTAGAATTGTGAATATTATTACTAACGAACTAACGAAGAACAGGAATTATCTAATATTATCCTTTCTCCCCTATCTCCATCACCTCCGCTATCACGAACACGCTCCCCGCCACGCAGATGAGGTCGTTCGGCCCCGCCCCCGCCAACGCCAGCTTCACCGCCGCCGCCACGCCCTCCGCCACCCGCGGCTTTACCCCCCGCTTCTTGAACTCCTCCACGAGCAGGGCCGTCTCTACCGACCTCGAGTGGCGGGAGACCTTCAAGGACTTGAAACGTCGCGGTCTGGATAGCCAGACGGTGACTTCGGGT
>DAOVRI010000016.1 GCA_030628245.1 Dehalococcoidales bacterium | reverse complement strand
GCGCCTCAAGCAGGCCGATGTGGTTATCGATACCGATTGTACCCTTGATGAGCTGGAAACGAGAGTCGTAGTTGAGTGGCAGAAGCTGATGACGCGATTATAAAGAGAGGTAGGGCTAATTAACCTCATGCAAGCAGAACCCAGGATATGTTCCATTTGACGCTCAACTATAAAACTGGTATAATGAATATTCTGGAGGCTTAAAATCTACGCGATTATTGAAACAGGTGGCAAACAGTATAAAGTAGCCGAAGGCCAGACCATCAAGGTAGAACGTTTGGAAGTGGCCGAGGGTGGTACTATCGAGCTGGACAGGGTGCTGCTTATTGCCGACGGCGATAATGTCACAGTCGGCAAACCGGTTATCGACGGCGCCAGGGTGCTGGCTACGGTAAAGCAAAACGGCCGGGGCGAAAAGATAATCGTCTTTAAATATAAGCCTAAAGTACGCTATCGCCGCAAGAACGGACACCGCCAGAATTTTACCGGTATCAGCATCGATAATATACTCCCACCGGGAGCAGAAGTCCCCAAACCGGTGAAGAAGAGAACAACGCGGCGCAAGAAGAAGGAGACAGCCGATGGCGCATAAAAAGGGAGGCGGCACCAGTCGCAACGGCCGTGACAGCCAGGGACAGCGACTCGGAGTCAAGAGATTTGCCGGGCAGGTGGTTAACGCCGGGACCATACTGGTACGCCAGCGTGGCACGCGCATTCATCCCGGGAATAACGTGGGCGTAGGTAAAGACCATACCCTCTATGCCCTTATCGGCGGCATCGTTAAATTCGAGCCAACCAGCAACAATCGGAGAAAGGTCAGCGTTTACGCCAGCTGAGCAATATGAAAGAGAAAATTCATCCTCAATATTATACCGACGCAGAGGTAGTCTGTTCCTGCGGTAACAGGTTCACCACGGGTTCTACCAGGAAGCAGCTTAAGGTCGAGGTATGCAGCCAGTGCCACCCGTTCTTCACCGGCGAAAGGCGTATGCTGGACACCACCGGGCGCGTGGAGCGGTTTAAGAAGCGCTACAAGCTCGAGGGTTAAATGGCAATATTCCCGGAAGGCAGGAGCGGTTGATATATTCCGCTCCTTTTTGTTTAAGCAGTATGGCGGATAAAAAGAAGTACAACTACGGCGGACAGGCGGTTATCGAAGGGGTAATGATACGCGGACGCAGCTCGGTAGTCACGGCGGTCCGCCGACCCGGCGGCGAAGTGACTACTGATGTCAAGCCGCTGCCGTCTCTCACCACAAGCCGCATGAGGCGGATGCCTCTGCTACGCGGTGTCGTTATTCTGATTGAGGCTATGGTGCTCGGCATCAAGAGCCTGCTCTATTCGGCCAATGTCGCCATGGAGGAAGAGGAAGAAGAGATACCCACCAAGGCAATCTGGGGCATGGTTGCCTCGGCGGTAGTCCTGGTGGTTGTCCTGTTCTTTCTCGCCCCGCTTTTTCTTACCAAGCTGGCGAATAACTACATACCGAACACCGTGGTATTTCATATCATCGAAGGCGTGATACGACTGGGTATTTTCATCGGTTATCTCAAGGTAATATCACTCCTGCCCGATATCAAGCGTGTCTTCACCTATCACGGGGCCGAACACAAAACGGTCAATGCTTACGAGGCGGGTGTGCCGATGGAGGTGGAGTCCATCAAGTCTTATAGCACAGCCCACGTGCGCTGCGGTACCAGTTTTTTGTTTCTGGTGCTAATAATCGCCATCGTTGTCTTTTCTTTCGTGGGACGCCAGACCCTGTGGCTGATGATTGCATCCCGCGTTATCCTTATCCCGGTTATCATGGCGCTTGGCTATGAAGTTATCTATTTCGGCGCCAAGCATGCCAATAACTGGTTTATGAAGATTATCCTGGCTCCCGGGCTGCTCATGCAGACAATGACTACCGGGGAGCCCGATGATAGACAACTGGAAGTGGCCATAGCGGCCATGAACAAAGCGGTGGAGGTAGACCAGGCGGAGGAAGCGACTCAGGCCGCCTCTTAGAAATTGTTTATAACCTGTTCCCCCATCGCCCTTATCTTGGTTATCTTTTCCCACCCAGAACGCCCTCGCGGTGTTTATTAACCCTATCCCCTGTATCCCTCCAGGGTGGAACCCCCTTACCCTTAGCAAGGGTAAGGGGAGGAAAAGATAACAAACGAAGGATAGCTCAGGGGTGAGGTAAAAAACATCAATCATCTGCAAACGGAACCCCTGAGAACTCTCCCACCCTTCCCCACTAATTATTGTTCTTTCTTTCTTAACTTCAATGATAGCTTCACTACCCGTAAATGTCACGAATTTGTCACAATTTCTTAAAAAACCATTGAAAAGACTTGACAAACATGGGTTAGTGTGTTATAAAATGGTGGAATATGGGTAGTTGTGGTGAATAGTGGTAGGAAATTGAGGCTATGTTTTACGGAGAGTTTGATTACAAGATAGACGAAAAAGGCAGGGTGCCCCTCCCACCCAAGTTCCGCAACGCCCTGAAAGACGGCGTGGTACTGACACCCGGAGTCGAAAAATGCATCACTGTATATACAGTACCGGAATGGAGGAAACTCTCCACCACGCTCACCAATAGCCCGCTATCACGCAGTAAAATGAGGAAGCTGAGCCGTGCCCTCTTCGCTACGGCCTTCAGCACCAGGATAGATAATCAGGGTCGGGTTGCCATACCGGCGCCGCTGCGCGAGCATGCCGAGATTGTCGATGAAGTTGTCGTCGCCGGTTCCAATACCTACCTTGAGATATGGAACAAAATACTTTGGGAGGAAGAGAAGGATATAAGCCAGGAACAGGCCTGGCAGATTATTGAAAGCCTGGAGAATAGCTGATGATAAAACGCTGGTCAGCTTCCAGCCACACTCCGGTTCTACTCTCAGAGGCGCTCAGGGCACTGGCCGTCCAGCCAGGTGGCCGCTATATCGATTGCACGCTGGGCAGCGCGGGGCATGCCACCGCCATTCTGGACCACGGCTCGCCCGGCGGACAGTTGCTGGGTATCGATGCCGACCCCAATGCCATAGAAACAGCCAGGGAAAGACTCCAGCACTATAAAGACTCCACCCTACTGGTAAATGATAACTTCGTTAATTTGCAGTCTATCTGCATTAAATCCGATTTTTTCCCGGTACACGGTATCCTTTTCGACCTGGGTCTCTCCTCAATGCAGCTCAACGGTAACGGTCGCGGTTTCAGCTTTCAGCATGACGCCCCGCTGGATATGCGGTTCAACCCCAACCAGAAGATTACCGCCGCCGATATCGTTAATACCACCTCTGAGGCGAGGCTGGCCCACCTTATTAAAACCTATGGCGAGGAAGGCCACAGCCGCCGCATCGCTCAGCACATTGTAAAGGAACGCCCGATAGAGACTACACGCCAGCTGGCCCAGCTGATAGAGAAGGCTGTCGGCCGGAGAGGTAGGCTACATCCGGCCACCAAGACCTTCCAGGCACTACGCATCGCCGTCAACCATGAACTTGAGCACCTGGAAGCAGCCCTGAGACAAGCGGTTGACCTACTCGGCTACGAGGGCAGGCTGGTTGTTATTACCTATCATTCATTAGAAGACCGCATTGTCAAGCAATTTATGCAAAGAGAAGCCAGAAGCTGCATCTGCCCTCCGGGAACCCCTACCTGCATCTGCGGCCACACGCCGCGCTTAAGACTAATCAATAAGAAAGTTATTACCCCTACCACCACGGAGATTCAACTTAACCCGCGCAGCCGCAGCGCCAAATTGAGAGCGGCCGAGCGCATTATTATCCAAGATGATTGCTATGCAACCCCCGAGGACCACGCCTTCATAACCATCGCCAAGTCCAGAGGCTGGCGAAGGCCGGCTTTATTACAAAAAATCAGAATGGCCTTTTTAGCGGCCTAGTATACGGCAAAGTCAGATAAGGAGGTTACCTATATGTAATAACTGGGTACCGAAAAGGGAATCAAAATCCAGTTACTAAGGAGGGCAGATGAAAAGACGAAATGTTGTAGCTTCTATTGATGTTGGTACCACCAAGATATGCACGATACTGGCGGATGTCAGTGACGGCGGCAGCCCCCGGGTTGTGGGTGTCGGTGTTGCCCCATCCAGAGGACTGCATAAGGGTCTGGTGGTCAATATCAATGAAGCCAGAGAATCAATTCGCGATTCAGTGAGAAAGGCGGAACAGACCAGCGACTACAAACTGGAATCGGCCTATGTCGGCGTTACCGGCCGTCATGTTGCCTCGATGAATAACCGCGGCGTAGTTGCCATCACACGTAACGACCGCGTCGTGCGTCCTGATGACCTGAAACGCGTCCTAGCCACTGCCCAGAGCGTGAAAACTGCCGGCGACAGAAAGCTGCTTCATGTCATCCCCCGCAGCTACGCCGTCGATGGCCAGCCCGGTGTCAAGAATCCTGTAGGCATGCATGGATTCCGTCTCGACGTGGAAACGCACGTCATAACAGCTGCCGTTACCTCCGTTCAGAATCTTGTAAAATGCATCCGCAGCATCGGGATAGACATCGAGGACCTCGTCCTCGAACCCCTGGCCAGCAGTGAGGCAATTCTCACCGAAGACGAGAAACAGGTAGGCGTGATAATGGCCGATATCGGCGGCGGGACCACGGATGTTGCCGTCTTCAGGGAAGGCAGCATCTGGCATACTTCCATCCTGCCGGTAGCCGGTTATCAGCTTACCCGTGATGTCGCCATTGGCCTGGGACTGCCGTTTGAAATCGCCGAGGAGATGAAGAAAAAGTACGGCAGTGTCATGCCGGTTTACGAAGGCCAGGCGGATACCGCGCCGGCCATATCCCAAGACGGACACGGCGTCTCTTACCAGGACTTATGTGACATCATCAGGGCCAGAGTCGAGGAAGTTTTAAAGCTTATCCTCCTGGAAATGCCGAACTCAGACTATGAAGCACTGGTACCAGCCGGGCTGGTGCTCACGGGTGGCAGTTCCAACCTTTCCGGCATGGCTGCCATGGGACGCGAAATCCTCAGGCTCCCGGTAAGGGTAGGAGCTCCCACTGATGTCCATGGCATCGCTGATGTGCTTCGAGACCCGGCATATTCTACCAGCGTTGGTCTCCTGCTCTGGGGAGCCAAGCATGAAGGTAAAAAACACTGGAGGTCAGGAATGTTCGGCGGTGCTCTGAACCGTCTGGCGTCCCAGCTTAGAAAACTGTTCCATTAATAATACGAAATAAAAACAAGAAATTAATTATAGCACCAGTGAAAGGAGGAGGAGATGGCAAGAACAAGTTTTGTTGCGAATCCGGCTAAGATTAAGGTTATTGGTCTGGGTGGTGGCGGCAGCAACGCCGTAACCCGTATGGTCAGAGAGGATATTCAGGGTGTGGAATTCATCGCCATGAATACCGATGCTCAGGCACTGGCTGTCTGCGAGGCACCGATATGCGTGCAGCTTGGGGCCAAACTCACCAAGGGTCTGGGCGCGGGCGGTGACCACAACATAGGGGCGAAAGCGGCCGAGGAAAACCGCGACGATTTGAAGGAGCTCGTTTCCGGGGCAGACATGGTATTTATCACCGCCGGCATGGGCGGCGGCACCGGCACCGGAGCAGCCCCTATCATTTCGGAAATATCCAAGCATAGCGGTGCCCTCACCATAGCCGTGGTCACCAAACCGTTCACCTTTGAAGGTGCTCACCGCACGGAGACGGCGGAAGACGGTATCAACCACTTGTTAGATAAGGTTGACACCCTGATTATCATCCCCAACGACCGCCTGCTGACGCTCTGCGACCAGAAGACCGGAGTGGACAGCGCCTTCAAACTGGCCGATGATGTGCTGAGGCACGGCGTTCAGGCAATCGCCGAGGTTATCACTACTCCCGGCATGATTAACCTCGATTTTGCCGATGTCAAGGCAATCATGAAAGACGCCGGCCCGGCCTGGATGTCTATCGGTACGGGTTCCGGACAGAACCGGGCTACCGATGCCGCCAAAGAAGCGCTGGCCAGCCCGCTGCTGGATGTTTCCATCGAGGGCTCCAAGGCCGTCCTGTTCAACGTCGTCGGCGGTAACAACCTCTCCCTGTTCGAAGTCAACCAGGCTGCCGATGTCATCAAAGGCGCCGTAGACCCCGATGCCAACATCATTTTCGGTGTCGCCAATGACCCGTCTATGGAAAATGAAGTAAGGATTACCCTGATTACCACCGGATTCCATGCCAAGCTGGGTATGGGTAAAGACGGAGAGGAAGACGAGCTTACCAAGCTGCTCAGAAACATGAAGACCGAAGACGAACTGGATATGCCTTCCTTCCTGCGCCGCCCGTTGTTTAATCACCGGCGCCATACGATTACCCCGGCCGAAGTACCGGCGGAACCGGTAAAACAGCATCACTTTGTGTAATTATTCCCGTGAATGCAGTTGACGGTAAGTAATCATAGGTAGTGGGGACAGGCATGAGCAGACGATGCTCGGTATGATAAAGTATAAGTAGTATCAATCTTCTGAGATACCAAAATGGCTGCGGGCGGTAACCGCCCGCAGCTTTCCTGTTTTAAGGGTTCTGTTGACAAACTCCATACTATCTGGTTATCCTATTATTTAGCGGTTTTATTGATTAAGACGGGCTTCGATATTAAAGATGCATCCCACCGGATATGCGAGTTATTACAGGCAAGGCAAAAGGACATCGACTGAAATTCCCGAGAGGAACGACAACCCGCCCGGCAACAGACCTGGTACGCGGTGCCATCTTTTCCATCCTGGAAAATGTTGCCGATGACTGGTCTCAGGTACTTGACCTTTTCTCCGGCAGCGGTGCCCTGGGCATTGAAGCTCTCAGTCGCGGCGCCGGCTGGGTGGACTTTGTTGAAAGCGAACCAAGGTGTTGTGGTATAATTAAGGAAAATCTGGAGAAGACGAAACTGTCAGCACAGGCCCACATTTACTGCTGTGACGTCGTCAAGGCACTTTCCTTTATTGAGAAGGAGTACAACATTATATTGATGGACCCACCCTATTCTAATACGTCTATAGGTAATTTCATCACACAACTGGCAACCTCCAGACTGGTCGGCACAGAGACAACGGTAGTCGTGACCCACTCCCCACACTTACCCCTTAGTCCGAGCTACGCCACCATAAACCTTGTTAAAGAGCACCGCCACGGCGACAGCTGTATTTCAATATACCAGAAGGAGGTCAAGCCTTGATTATAGCTCTCTATCCGGGTAGCTTTGACCCCATAACCAACGGGCATATCGATATTGCTACCAGGGCTTCCAAACTTTTTGATAAAATTATTATCGGCATCTTTGCCACGCCGGATAAACGTCTTACCTTCACCCTTGAGGAGCGGGTAGACCTGGCCACGCGCGCTGTAGCCCATTTACCCAATATCGAGGTAAAGCCATACGATAATATAACCGTGGACTTCGCCAGGCAGGTCAATGCCCATGTCCTGGTACGCGGACTGAGAATGAGCGCCGATTACGAGAGGGAATTTGAAATGGCCATGTTAAACCGGAAGCTCTACCCGGGACTGGAGCTTGTCTGCTTCATGGCCAGCCAGGAGTACCAGTTCCTCAGTTCCAGCCTGATGAAAGAGGTCGCCGGCCTGGGAGGCGATATCAACAGCCTCGTTCCCAAACATGTGGCTGAAGCTCTTAGAAATAAAGGGGTTGGTAAACAATAGACCCTGTCCATAATATACTATAAATCATGTAGAATCTTTCAGGGAAAGATTCAGGAGGTAAATTGAATGGCTTACAAGATTACAGACGAGTGCATTAGCTGTGGGGCCTGTGAGCCGGAGTGCCCGGTACAAGCCATCAGCGAGGGAGACACAGCCTATGTAATCGACCCCGATAAGTGTGTTGAGTGCGTAGGACATTATGATTCGTCTAAATGCGCGGAAATCTGCCCGGTTGATGCCTGCGTGCCTGACCCGGACCACCCTAAGAAATAGAGCGGCATCCGGATAGGTAACGTAAGCCCCGTACTGGCTGGATTTCAGCACTTTCTATAGCTTGAGCGGCGATTGCCCGCCGCTACCAGAACGATAACTCGGCTGACCTTTTTGGCAATAACAAGGTGAGGTCTGACTATCTTTTTTCCACGTCAGGTGTGGAAAGATAAGAAGATACAACGGCGAGTTATCAGGCTCTCTTTACTGGAAGAAAGAGCGAACCGAATCGAACTCGGCGGGCAATAATGCCAGCACAAAAGGAAAGCTGCCCAGCAAGAAGTTCGCCAGGGCGGAATCGGACACGGTGTCGCCGATACCCAGGAAGTTCACCCACATGGACAGTAGCGCACTGCAGAAGACGGCGCCCAGCACAAAACCTAAAACGGCGCCGCCCAGTCGGTTAACCCAACCCAGCAACACCACCGAAACAACCTTTTTTAGCACTGCGGCCAGGACTGAGGCTATTACCATCACCGCTATCAAAATGATTGCAAAAGCGGCTATTCTAGCCCAGCCAGGGTCGGAAATAAAAGTCAGCACCCCACCTAACGACTCCGAGAACCGTCCCGCCAGAACCACGCCGACAATCATTCCAGCTATTGTAAAAAGGGCCTTGATAATGCCGATTTTAAGCCCGATAAGCGTCGGAACTACGATGAGTACCAGGATAACGATATCCAGCCAGTTCATACCTGCATTGTACTACTCATAGTGCAGAGCGTCAATGGGGTTCAGCCTGGCCGCCCTCATGGCCGGATATATGCCGGAAACAAGTCCGATGAATACCGAGACCGATATGGCCAGAATGACGATATCCCAAGATACCACGGCGTCGATACTGATACCGGCCGCCGCCGAAAAGGTAGAAATCAACCACGACACTGCCCAACCCCCGATGATACCCACGACGCCTCCGGACAAACTCAGCATGGCGGCTTCCAGAAGGAACTGGAGCAGAATATCCCGTCGCTTGGCGCCCACCGCCTTGCGGATGCCTATCTCCCGCGTGCGCTCGGTTACGGAAACGAGCATGATATTCATAATGCCGATACTGCCGACCAGCAGGGAGATGCTGGCGATAGCCCCCAATAATACGGTAAGCAGTCCGGTAACCTGCTGTATCATCCCCATCATCTGCTCCTGCGTCATGATGAGGAAGTCTTCCTTACCTTCCTCGGTAATGCGGTGACGCTGCGATAATAACTCCGTAATATCCGCCGAAACGATATCGGCGACTTCGGTACTTTCTATCTGGACGGCAATTTGCTGGATGGCATCCTCACCACGTACCGTTTGCCCCGGGAAAAGCCTTGCCTGGTAGGTTGTTATGGGCACCACAATAATGGCGTCCATGCTGATACCCATCATCTGCCCGCCCTTGGCTTCCAGTACGCCGATAACGTTGAACTGGCGTCCGTTGATTTTAACCTTTTTCCCCACCGCGTCTTCACCGCCGAACAAGTCTTCAGCAATGTCGCTCCCCAGCACCGTTACCATATCCCTGGAGGCCACGTGCCGCGCGGTAATAAACTGTCCGTATTCCGTTGGAAAGTTCAATACATACTCATATTCCGGGGTCGTTGCCTCGATGAAAGCGGCGACACTCTCATCACCGGCGGCCACCTCAGCGTAGTTTTCCGTTATCGGAGCTACGGCCACAACCGAGGGAACACGTTCGGCAATGGCCTCGGCATCACTGAGCGTAAGGCTCTGGCTGGCCATTCCCATGGCGGCCAGCCCCTGCACACCGGGCGTCTGCGATGCTATGTAAATCAGGTTCGTGCCCATGCCTTCCAGCGTAGAGGTAATGGATTTCTCCGCTCCCCTGCCCACCGACATCAGAGTGATAACGGAACCGACGCCGATGATAACACCGAGCATGGTCAGCGAGGAGCGGAGCTTGTTGGACCCCAGCGACCTGACAGCTATAATAAAGGACTCAATCCACTTCACGATTCATCTCCTCGATTGTACTGATTAATTGCCGGCTGCCGGTTCAACCTTCTTGTCCTCAACAATCTTTCCGTCCAGCAGCCGTACGATGCGTTGCGCCTTCGCGGCGACATCCGGCTCATGAGTCACCAGGATGACGGTTATGCCTTCCTGATTAAGCCGGCAGAAGATAGAAATAATCTCGACCGTAGACTTGCTGTCAAGGTTGCCGGTAGGCTCATCCGCCAGGATGAGAGATGGGTCATTTACCAGCGCCCGGGCAATAGCCACGCGCTGCTGCTCTCCACCCGAAAGTTCCGAGGGTTTGTGAGTAGCCCGCTCTTTCAGGCCGACACGTTCCAGCGCCTCCATCGCCCGCTTACGTTTCTGTCCGGTGCCACCGTAAATGAGCGGCAGTTCTACATTCGCTATGGCGGCAGTCCGCGCCAGAAGGTTGTACGTCTGAAAGACAAACCCTATCTTTTTATTTCTCATCTCGGCCAGCTTGTTATCGTTAAGTCCGCTGACATCAATTCCCTCGATGGTATATTTTCCCTCGGTAGGCTTGTCCAAGAATCCCACAATATTCATCAGGGTAGATTTACCCGAGCCTGAGGCGCCGATAAGCGCCACCATCTCACCCTGGTAGATGTTTAAAGTCACCCCCCTGAGGGCCGGGACCTCGACATCACCCATGCGGTAAATCTTAGTTATATTCTCCAGTTCAATCATGCCTTTATTCGGCGACATAGCTAACACTTCCTGATATATTAATTAGAACATACTCATCGATGGAGACTTCACCCGAATCTCGTATATAACCGTCTCGCCCTCGCTCACCCCGCTGACTATCTCAGTACGCAGGCCGTCATCCAGACCGACGACCACCTCTCTCTCCTGAGCCTGATCATTCACCATAACTTTAACAATCGTTTGACCCTGGTCATTCCTGGTGATGGCCCGACTCGGCACCATGAGCACGTTTTCATGTTTTTCCGCCACGATATCGGCGGAGGCGCTCATACCCACCTTAATTCCGGAGTCATCGGTATTTTCGAGGCTAATCTTGACCTTATACAGCACCACGCCCCCCACCTCCACAGGCACGGGATAGACGGCCGTCACGATACCTGCGAACTCTTTATCAGGCAGGGCATCCAGGCTGACAGCGGCTTTCTGTTCCAATACCACAAGCGGTATGTCTATCTCATCCACCTCAATGACCAGCTCCAGATAGTCAGGGTTTATCATTTGAATTATTGTCTTGGGAGCCATGGACGGCGACGGAATAATATCGCCTTCCTCGGCCAGGACTACAGCCACCACGCCGTCAAACGGGGCAATTATCGTGGCCTCGTCAAGCTGCCGTTGCACGTCAGCCAGATTCTGCCGGGCTAATTCCACCGCCTGCTCGGCCTGCATTACGGACTGTTCGGCGGAGACCAGTTGCAGCTCCTGAAGCGCCACACTTTTATCAAGGTCATCTATATTTTTCTGCGCCAGAACCACGGATAACTCGGCTGCCGCTACCTGCTTTTTCAGGAGATTTACCTGCCGGGAGTCATATCCCGCCAAGGCGTTATCGTAATTGGCCTGAGCGATATCAAGGCTTTCCTGCGCATTTAGCAGGGCCAGGTCCCAGTCGATTGAAGTTCTACTCGTGTCCTGGGCCATAATCTTGACACTGTCATACCAGGTTTGCGCCTTGTTCAGTTCGGCCAGTACAGAGTTAAAATCAACGGCGGTAATACCGGCGTTCAGATTGGCCCGTGCCGTATCCAGGGCTATCTGCGCGTTGAGCAGGGCCAGGTTCAACGAGCCTTCCGAATTACGCGTATTTTCCAGGTTGTAGTCGACCGTCTCCTCCGCAAGCTGTGCCTGTGTCAGAGCAACCTCTGCCTGCGTCAGGGCCATCTGTGCCTGGTTAACCGCCAGTTCCAGAGTACTGGTATCAAGACTGGCCAGCACATCACCGGCCATGACCCGGTCGCCCTCCGCCACCAGTATCCTGTCCACTTTACCGGCGCTACCGAAGGTCAGCCTTGCCTCGCGCGAGGTCTCTATTTTACCGTTGCCGGTGACACTCAGCGTCAAGTCACCGCGCGCCACCTCGACCTGCTGCTGGCTGACCGTGCCCTGACCCCCCATCGAATCACAGGCTGTCGTGCCCAGCAGTGCCAGCAACACCACACTTAAAATGAGACCAACTATCAATTTCCTTTTCATTGTCTTCCTCCGAGATTCCCGATATGCCATATATTATTATTTATTCTGTTATTTCTGCTTAAGGAGCAGTTTCATCTGGAGTTTCGCCCGCCTCTTCTCGTAGCGCTCCATCGTTTTGGGAAACGCCTTTTCCAGGAAATTGTACCGGTCACGCATTTGCTCCAGCCATTCCCGTCGTACGTAAGGCTCATCCTGCATCAGTTTCAGTCCGTATTCGGCAAGCTCGCGGAACATCTTGATTTCATCTTCAAGTCCGTGCTGAACCATCTTCCGCAGGGCATCTTCATTCAGGCGGAAGTGGTCATGCCTTTCCCCGGGTATGATGTAATGTTCAATCAACCCCATCTGC
Organism: Dehalococcoidales bacterium; assembly: GCA_030628245.1. Classification (GTDB taxonomy): domain Bacteria; phylum Chloroflexota; class Dehalococcoidia; order Dehalococcoidales; family RBG-16-60-22; genus JAFGPF01. Next base: position 2,236 of record DAOVRI010000016.1, on the reverse strand, counting down.
GCGAGCAGTCGGACGGTGGTGCTGATTGACCCCTTGCTGGCCATGAGGACATCGGCCAGCTCAGCCGGCGACTGATAAGGCGGGTCGGAGATGAGAAGCCAGCCGAACATGCGGCCGGCCATCCGGGGAAGGCCGGTTTTTTCGAAGACGAGGCCCACTTCTTCCACGAAACTTCGCTCTTCATCCCGTAAATTATTTGTCATACCCTTCCCCCAAACAATTTTTATGCATTATAATACTTTTAATATATTCTGTCAATACTGAATTTCTCGAATTTTTAAACATTATTGAAAATAATTTACGGGTCATGACGAAATTAACTGATGGTCGACCGTCGGAGAACTGCTAGCTCCCCAGTTCTTTGGACCGCTGGTACGCCGCTTTCACCGCATCTTCAACGAGTTTGGCGAAACCACCTTCTTCAAAGACCTGCAAAGCGCGCTCCGTGGTGCCGCCGGGCGAGGTAACGTCCCGGCGCAGCTCGGCGGGGGGCTTACCGGTCTTCTGCATCAGGTGCGCCGAGCCCAGCACCATCTGTGAGACCAGTTCCTCGGCTTCCTTCCGGGGGATACCTATATTCACCGCCGCGTCAATCAGGGACTCGGCCAGCAGGAAGACATAGGCCGGGCCGCTGCCGGTGACCGCCGTGGCCATATCGATGTACTTTTCATCGTCGAAGTAAATTTCTTTACCCATAGCCCCGAGGATAGCCTGTGCCTGTCCTTTTTGCTCTCCGGTTACTTCTCCGGTAGCCGTCCAGGCGCTCATACCAAAGCCGACCTGAGCCGGTGTATTGGGCATACAGCGCACGACGCGACGGTGCCCCAGTCCCTGACAGATAGCGCTGATTTTTACCCCGGCGACTATCGACAGGACAAGCGGGGTCGATTCAAGGCAGCCTTTCAAATCGACCATGACCTCGGGCAGGTTTTGCGGTTTCACCGCCAACACAACGATATCCTTATTTTTTACGGCTTCCCGGTTGCTTGCCGTCACGGCCACGCGGTAATGTTCTTCGAGGTACTGGCGGCGCGACTCGCTGACATCGCTGACACAGATATCGACAGGCGCGGCCAGCTTCTTATCAAGAACCGCCGTAAGCATCGCCTCACCCATGTTTCCGCCGCCGATAAACGCTATTTTCATGATGTAAAAATCCATCCCCCTAACCCCCTTCCTTTAGTAAAGGAAGGGGGGAAATATTTGTAAGAGGGGCTGGCGCCCCTCTTAAACTCTCCCTATTTCACCACTATATTAACCAGTTTCCCGGGGACATAGATGACTTTAACCACTTCCCTGCCCTCCAGATAAGGCTTTACCTTTTCCTGTTCCCCGGCGATTTTCTTAGCTTCTTCTTCAGTAATTGATACCGGTACCGTTACTCTATCGCGCAGCTTACCGTTCACCTGGATAACCAGAATAAACTCGTCACGCGTCACCAGCGCCTCATCCCATTCCGGCCATGCCTGACTATGAATGCTGTATTCACGGCCAATCCTCTGCCAGAGCTCCTCGGCCAGGTGCGGTGCCGTTGGCGCCAGGAGCAGGAGCAATGTCTTAATGGAAGATTCCCAGGCTCCCTTGCTGGCGGTTCCCGACTCTTTGACCCTGCTCAGATAGTTGGTGAACTCCATAAGGGCCGCGACCATGGTGTTGAAGTGGACTCTCTCGATATCCCCGGTTACTTTTTTAACGGTCTGGTGCGTCATACGGACCAGCTCATCGTCACCCTGAACGCCGGAGGAACTGTATCCATCCAGCACCAGTTTCCATATCCGGTTCATCCAGCGACTGATGCCGCTGATGCCGCTGTCATCCCACTCGCCGCCCTGCTCCCAGGGTCCGATGAACATCAGGTAGGTGCGAAAGGTATCCGTCCCAAACTCGGCCACATAGGCATCGGGGTTGACCACGTTGCCCCTCGATTTGCTCATCTTCTGGCGACCAAATATAATATGCCCCTGGTTAAACAGGCGCAGGAAAGGCTCACCGAAATCAATCAGCCCCATATCACGAATCGCCTTGGTGAAGAAGCGTACGTAAAGCAGGTGCATCACGGCATGTTCCCCGCCGCCGGTATAGAAGTCGACCGGGCACCAGAGCTTTATCTTTCCATCATCGAAGGCCCCCGCATCGTCATGCGGACTGCAATACCGCAGGTAATACCACGAGGAACACACGAAGGTGTCCATGGTATCCGTCTCCCGCCTGGCCGGATTCCCGCACTTCGGGCAGG
>DAOVRI010000215.1 GCA_030628245.1 Dehalococcoidales bacterium | reverse complement strand
GCCGAAAGCTTACTCGTCGGCTTTGCCCTGCTCGGCTCGCTGATGGTCAGCTATCTCCGGGCCAAGATGGAGGGGCTGGACATTGAATGTAAAACGGGGCTATTTACACGCCCGGAAAGAGTTATCGTCCTGGCGCTGGGCCTGCTGCTGAGCCAGTTCGACTGCGCCCTGGTCACCGCCCTGGCCGTTATTACTTTCTTCAGCTACTTCACGGCGGGGCAGAGGCTGATTTACGCCTGGCGGCAGACAAGAAACTGATTGCCAATATTTTTTTAATGACAGACGTAAAGAGTATAGACATTCTACGTCTTAAATAGTAGAATTTATGCTGGATTTTTGCGAACGGAGGAAACTATGCCAGTCGCTGCTGTAATTGGAGCTCAATGGGGAGATGAAGGTAAAGGTAAGATTGTTGACATGCTGGCGGAGAAAGCCAAGTATGTGGTGCGTTTTTCCGGAGGGGATAACGCCGGCCATACGGTCGTTAATCCTCTCGGCGAATTTAAACTACGTCTCACGCCGTCGGGAATTTTCTATCCCGGCGCTACATCGATAATAGGCAACGGCGTGGTGATTAATCCCGAGGTGCTTATCAGTGAGCTAGAAGAACTGAACTCACGCAACGTAGACACCTCCCGACTTTTTATCAGTGACCGCGCCCACCTGATTATGCCGTACCATATCGTCCTCGAAGGCCTGGAAGAGGACTCGCTTGGAGGCAAGGCCATCGGCACCACACGCAAGGGCATCGGCCCCGCCTATGGCGATAAGGTGGCGAGAACCGGCATCAGGACCGGCGACCTGCTGGACAAGGAGATACTGCGGGAGAGGCTGGCTCTGGCGCTCGATTATAAAAATAAAATAATAACCAAGGTATTCGGAAAAGAGCCCCTGTCATTCGACGAAATCTACAGCCAGTACTGCCAGTATGCCGACCGGTTTTCGCCGCTCATCCGTGATACGACCGTCATGCTGGCCGCGGCGCTGGACCGTAATGAACCTGTCCTTCTCGAAGGCGCCCAGGGGGTCCTGCTCGACCCCGATTTCGGCACGTATCCCTACGGAACGTCTTCCTCGCCGCTGGCCGGCAACGCCTGCCTGGGGTCAGGCCTGGGACCCGGCAACCTCACCCATGTCCTGGGCGTTTTTAAGGCCTTCCAAACCAGGGTCGGCGCCGGCCCGATGCCGACGGAACTCAAGGATGACATCGGCGACGCCATACGAGAATACGGCCAGGAGTACGGCACTGTCACCCGACGGCCCCGCCGCTGCGGATGGTTCGATGCCGTGGCAGCCCGATTTAGCACACGCATTAACGGTTTCAACAGCGCCGCCATTACGCGCCTCGACGTCCTTGACAAGCTGCCGCGAATCAAGATATGCACCGGCTATAAAATCAACGGAGAGAAAATCGAAAACTTCCCGGCCAGTGCCATCACTCTGGAAAAATGCCAGCCCGTCTACGAAGAGCTGCCGGGATGGGAAAAACTTACCGGTAACGTCCGCATATATAAAGAGCTGCCGTCCAAAGCACAGCGGTATGTTAAGAGGCTGGAGGAGCTAATCGGCTGCCCGGCGAGCCTGATTTCGGTAGGCCAGAGACGTGAGCAGACCATCGTGAGGAAGTCGATTTTCTAATAGAAAATGGTAACCCATCCCCCTTTACCCCCCTCCCCTTTATAAATACATAAGGGAAGGGGGGAAATTTTTCTTGAGGGGGCTGACGCCCCTCTTGGACGCCTTCTCATTTAGGTGCGGAAAAGCTTGACAATTCACCCTAAATGGTAAAATAATAGGTTCATAAAAACGGAGGGTGAGGCAATGAAAGTGAGATGGTCGGATGCTCTCAGGATAGATGGTCGCTTTTCTAGGAGCCAATTTGCTTTCTTTTACTTTATTCCTATTATTACTACTTACATTTTATACGCAATCGCAGGAGTCCTTGAAATATTTCTGGTAATAGCAGTGCCTTGGTCGCTGTTTCAAATATATGTGGTAATCAATGCTGGAGTTAGACGGCTCCACGATTTGAACCGTTCAGGGTGGTATCTGCTCCTCGCTTTTATCCCGCTGGTTAATGTGGTCATGATTCTATATCTGCTATTTGCGCCTGGAAAGGTGGAGGGTAACAGATGGACAACACAATTAGAATCAGAGCAATGAAGCGATACCTAATACCAATTCTCATAGCAATCTTGGCGCTGGTTTCAGTGGCAGTAGGCTGTGGTGAGAGAGCTAAGCCTAACGCAGAAGCAACTCCATCGGAAGCATCGCCATCCCCTCAACACCAGTCAGCAGTTGAGCAGACTGTCCAAGAGGAAACTGAACACAAGAGGACGGAATTAATAGATAGGCTACAGCAAGTAAATGATGCGCTGGCAGTAAATATGGAAGTGATATTTGATGTTACGGATAATATTAACAGGCTGTATGATGGTATTAGTTCAAGTATGCAGAGGATTGCACAGGCACAGTCTAGTTTTAGTGACAGTTCTTTAATGGAAATGATGGGTTCTAGCTATCGGTCTCAGCTACAGTCCAGAATAGACCAAGAAAATTGGAATATCTCTTCCTACAAGTTCAAAATAGCTGAGAATAGAATCAAGTTGAGGGAACAGCAAGACTGAGGTAGGATGGATTTAATGGACACCAAAGTCAGGTAGAATAGAAAGACGGAGGTGTCAGATTGAAACGAGGTCCACAGGGAAGGTACACGAAGGAGTTTCGAGAGGAAGCGGTAAAACTGGTAACGGAAGAGAAGCT
>DAOVRI010000135.1 GCA_030628245.1 Dehalococcoidales bacterium | reverse complement strand
TGACAAGGGTGGGGTAGATGGCGTTAGGCAACACATGGCGGATTATAACCCTCCCGCTCGAGGCGCCGATGCCGCGAGAAGCCTCGATGTAGTCCTCCTCGCGCACCTGTAGTATGTCGCCGCGGATCAGCCGCGCATAGGAAGGCCAGGATACCACGGTAAGAGCGATCATAACGGTCTTCAGGCTGGGCCCCAGGGCAGAGACGATTGCCATGGCCAGAATGAGGGCCGGGAAGGCCAGGAAGATATCGGTGATGCGCATGATAACCTCGTCGAGAAGCCCACCGAAGTAACCGGCCAGGCTGCCCAATACGATTCCTACGACAACCACAACGCCTATCACCACCAGGCCCACGTGAAACGCGGAGCGGGTGCCCCAGATAACACCGTAGAAAATATCGTACTGCCCCTCGGTGGTGCCAAAGATATGCTCCTCATTGGGAGGCTGTGGTGTCGCCGAGTAACCGTCGCGGGGTATCATATAGGGATCTCGATGACCTTCCGGCGTTGGAGCAATGAGAGGAGCGAAGATGGCGATGATGACAAAGACGGTGATGATTATAATTCCGGCCAGCGAAAGCGGGTTCTTAACAAGCTGGCGTGCCATGAATTTCCAGTCGCTCACTGCATTACTCCTCCCAATCTCACTCGCGGGTCAACGCGGGTGTAGAGGATATCAACCACCAGGTTGACTAGCACAAACAGGACGGAATTAAAGAGCGCAAAGCCCAGGACCGATGGTATGTCCAGACGCACCGCAGATTGCCAGGCCCACCAGCCGATGCCCTTATAGGTGAAAATGGTTTCGGTAATAACGACACCGTTCGCCATGCCAGCAAGCACATAACCGGCTACGGTTATCACCGGGATGAGGGCATTGCGGCGGGCGTGCTTGTTGACCACCACCCCCTCGGCAAGCCCCTTGGCCCTGGCGGTGAGAATATATCCCTTACCCAGAGACTCCAGCATGCTGGAACGCATCAGCCTCATAATAAAGGCCACCTGGGTAACCGAAAGGGTGATGACCGGCAAGATAAGATGTCTTAGGGTGTCGAGAAGGACAGCCCCATTAAGATTGAGAATAGCGTCAATAGTGTTGATATGAGTGTAACGGATAAACGAGGCGGAGTTGACCACCATTTCCATCGGGATACTCAGCCGGCTGGGCGGCAGGAGGCCGCGGAAGTAGCCGTAGAAGACCATCATCAGTATCAGCCCTAGCCAGAAGGTGGGCAGCGACCATCCGAAGATGGCCATTACCCGTGTCCCATGGTCAACTGGCCTGTCTTTGTGGGCGGCGGCCTTACTACCGAGGAAGATGCCAGTGAAAATGATAATTGGTGTGGCGAATATTGCCAGTTCCAGGGTAGCCGGCAGAAAAGCCCAGATAGCATCCCAAACAGGCATCCCCACCACTCTTGACCAGCCCAGATTACCGCTGAACACCTGGCCAATCCAGTTGCTGTACTGTATCCAGAACGGCTGGTCAAGACCATAAGTCTCGATAATAGCCGGCAAATCGGACATCTGCCTCGGGTCACTTACATAAAGAGTTGCTCGCTCTATCGGGGAGAACATCATGGTAATGCCGAAGATGAAGATGGTTACCCCGAACAGCACCGGGATAAGAAGAAGCAGGCGCCGGATAATATAAGACCTGAGTCCCAAAGTACACCTTTATACCATAAAGAGACCCCCGCTTGCAAGCGGGGGTCTCTTGACTTATCGCACTACTCTTACCAGGAGTTCCGCAACGTTACTCCTAGCTTGAGGGTCCTCCGATAATGAAATTAAAGAAGAACGCATCAATGGAAAGCGAAGGCAGGTCTTGGTAGACGTTGAGGCCTAGCTCTGAGTCCATCTCGTCAAAGTTAGTCGCTGGCACATAGACAAGGTCGGCATGCCCAGCAAGGAGTGACAGCTTTCGGCTAGTCCATTCATCTACGGTCTTGGTGATGACACTAGTAAACGGGACTGAGCCACCCCAGTAGGTAGTGTTTTCATCCAATATGATCTGAATGCCCTGCGTCCACGTGTTCAGTTCCCACGGTCCGGTACCATTCGTCAGGTCGAAGAGGACGGTGTCACCAGGGTCCTCAGGGTGCAGAACAGCGGCAACGCCTCCTTCAGTGCCGTCCCAGTCGCCCTGGGCAATGCACCATTCCTTGTCGACAATACAGGCCCATTGGCCACTCAGAACCTGGAGGAACGGCAACTCCCAGTACGCACCACTCAGCGTAAACACTACGTCATCGCCGTCAACTTCCACCGCCGCATCAATAGCTGCAAAAGTAGTGTCCTCATAACTCCACACATCTTCACCTAGCAGCGGCTGGTAGAACATCCAGATAGGTCCACCCGGTCTGTCCTGGCACATTGCCCGCTCGAAGGTGTATTCCACATCTTCGGGGGTCAGGTTGTTACCATTGTGGAACTTGACGCCATCACGGATAGTGAAGTGCAAGGTGTTATCTCCTGAATTGAACGACCAATTGGTAGACAGAAGGGGTTGAAATGTGTCGGTCGAGTTGCCGTCATAGTACAGGAGTTGCTCATAGACCATACCCACCTGCATAGAGCTAGCTGTGTCGTAAATCCAGGCTGGATCGAGGGAGTCGATATCTCCGATGGTCTCAAAGACAAAGATACCATCGTTCTCGTATGGTATGTCATCCCCATTATCCGACTTGCTCAAATCTAAGACACGCCCGGCATAAGAAGATTCAATGGGGTTGTAATCGTAGCCACTTATATGCTGGGTGAAGTAGCGCCTCGCCAACGGCTGGAACAGCACGATACCAGGGGCATCGTCGTAGTAACGCTCCTGTAGCGCATCGTACTTATCTTGTTGCGTCACGGGATTGGTATCCTGGAACGCCGCCGCGATCTGGGCGTCGAGTGTAGCATCGCCGTAGCCCTGGAAGCCAGAGAAAGTGCCATGGCTGTTCATGAAGGGAACGATGTAATTATCGGCGTGGGGGTAGTCGGGCGCCCAGCCTATCTGGAACATGGGCATATCTCGAGTGCCCCAAATTTTACCCAAAAAAGTTGGCCACGCGATCGGCGCAATACTGACCTGGAATAAGGGATTGATATTGTACAGGCTCTCCTGCAGTATTTCACAGGCGGTTTTACGCGGCAGGTTACCGGCGTTGTAGAGCAGGGTGAATTTGAATCCCTTGTCCCAGACTTCGCCGTCCCAGGCGGCCTGCAGGTGTTCCTCAGCTAGTGTCAGGTTGTAGCTATACATCGAAGTACCAGGAGCGTAGCCGTAAAGCCCGTCTGTGACCGGTGCGCCCCTCTGCACACCCTGGCCCTGAATAGCATCGGTGAGGTAAGTGTCATAGTCAAAGGCATAGCAGAAGCCTTTGCGCACGTCTATATCAGAAAAGAAGTCCACCGGGATACCGTCACCGTCAAGTTCACCACTGCCGATATAGATACTGGGTAGAGGTTCTCCTCCATCACCACAGCCGGGAAGCACCATGGCAATGATGCCTATCATTGCTATAATAGTCACTATAAGTTTTTTCGCCATACTTTTTACCTCCTATCTTAATTTTCCAGTCTCTCTAAGCACAATGACAGTTATCACATACTCTCACCTCCTTTACTTACGATAAGTCATTAAGCGTTGGTTTTCCATTCAGTTTTAGACACTACTGCCTCATTCATAAGACCATCCAGGTTCTTGCGGGTGCTTGATGCCGCCTTAGTACTAATAACCTGATGTACGCAAACCTGCGTAATTAGGGTAATTAATATAGTACATTCTTCCTATTCTCGTTGTCAAGTCCTGCTCACCAGGACCTTTCAAGAATCCAGATCCCGTGACCTCCACAGCTTGCGTATGATAGCTTATATGACTTCGTCTGGCAAGTCCAGTCTGGCGATCATGTCTGCTTTCATCCTCTCTATATCTATGGCGAAACGCTTATAGTGCCTTTGGCGGGCAACCCGGTGGAAAGACTGGTCATGGAATCCCCGGGATATTCCGATAAACAGAGTTTAACTGAAAACGTTGCCGAGGATACTCACCCCCTTGAAACAAAGACTACGATTTACAGTTGAAGTGCCAGGCACAACAGAATACTATTCAAATCCAAGCGTTCCCTCGCCCGTGATGGATATTTCCCCGAAGCTTTTCTGTACCGAATGACCTAAGGTTTTGTATATTTTTCGGGGAAGCGGATTGTATCTCATGCATAGCAGATTTTCAAATACAACAACCGCTTGGAATGTTTTCTAATTTATCAGCCTGCTATCACAAAGAGCTTGTTTTGTAGGTGATGTTTGGAAATATATCCATTTGCACATGAAGATAGATGGTAATTTCATTATTGGGAGCCTTCCGGCCATGGCTTTTCACCAATGGCAATTCGGCACAGGTCAGTGATAAATATGTTGGGCAGATTGAACTGCAGGCTGGGTCGCCTGAACACTCCATCACATACAGGACAGGAGGTTATGATGGCATCGGCACCACAGGCAATGGCATCTTCGAAGTTTTTCTTCTGGATGGCAACGGCAAGCTCCCGGTTAGCGTAGATAAGGGGGGCAGTGCAGCAGACGGCGTTCAACCGCTGGTATTCTCTGTTTGGCCGTTCCACGCCGACAAGCTCAAAGACCTCACCCAGAAAGGCATCATATTCAGGGATCCATCTGGTAGCGCAGTTGGCCTGGTAGGCAACTTTCTTGCCCAGTTTGGCGATGTTATTTTTATGGTCCCTTAGATAGTTGCGCAGGTATTCGAAGAGGTGCATGTAGTTGAAGGGAACGTTGAAACCATACTCCTTAGCCTTGACGTGGGCAAGGATAAAGCCCTCATTGTGAATATACACGATATCTTTGCCCAGGCTTGCCAGCTTGTCGAGGACTCGCTGACCGTACTTCCCCACGAAGCTTTCCCCACCCATATGTACATAGCCTACAGGAGACCCATACTCCCCTCCTCTCACTATGGTCATACCATTGAATAGCTGGCTGTCAAATGTGCCCTCGGGGAACTGGTTAAACTGAAAGGAGTCGCACGACAAGACAGGCGTATCGGGGTCGCCCGGTATCAACTGCTCGGGGTCTTCTCGCCCTTCGAGTGCCCTGGCATATGCCTCGAGCATTGGTTTGCCGACTACTAC
>DAOVRI010000157.1 GCA_030628245.1 Dehalococcoidales bacterium | reverse complement strand
CACCGACCTCATAAACGGGTTTCCTGACGAGGTTTCTTTCGTAATCAACTTTAGGCATTTTCTATCGTGCTCCTTTCGGAATATTGATAAGCGGCTTGGGGTTGTTGGTGGCGTTTTGCCTGTTTTGCAGGACTGATTCTACACCTCATTCATAGTCAGTGTCAATTTAAACGTATGGCATACAGGCATGAATATCATACGCTCAGTATTATTCCGCTTTTAGAGGGGGGCTTAGAGACTGGAGGTCGGCCTCGATTCTCAGCGCGTTAGCCCGGAAGAGGTTGGATGGTATCACTTTGCCGTCTTTGAAGACAAGCCAGCTGGCCTGCTGCCAGTAGGGGCGAAATGCCCAGTCCTCACTCTCGGTCATATCAACCACGACATGCCAGGTGCTGGAACCGTCCTTAAAATACTCCGACTGTGCCGTCCAGTTATCGCAGGTGGTATAGAAATCGGAAAGGTACATCTTGGCATCATAACTCCCGGCCTCATCGAGCAGGTGCTGGTAGACCGCCAGTATCGCGGCATCTCTGGTTTTGATGGTTGTAGAGCTTGTCGTCTTAACCGGTTCCGGTTCCGGCGTCTCCTGCGGCGTGGCGGAGGGGAACCCCATGCCTTCGCACGAGGTAACCGTCACGAGCAGTACTGCCAGCATAGCAATAACAAAGATGGATTGAAGTACTTTGTTCTTAACGGTGAAATGTTTCATGGTATTACCTGCCTTTTAAAATAGCATACCACACCATGTAGGGAAGTACCAAATAAATCAAAGAGGGGGTTAACGTAAGAAGTTACTGGGGTTGGCCTATTCCGTCCTTCTCGGTCGATATTGAATGGCCTCGGCCACGTGGTGGGCTTTAATGATATCCGAGCTTTCCAGGTCGGCGATGGTGAGCGCCAGCTTGAGAACACGGTGGAAGGCGCGGGCGGAGAGGTAGAGCTGTTTCATGGCCGCCTGGAGCAGGCTCTGCGCGGCATCCTCTACATGACATAACTCGCGTATCTCGGCGGGTGTCATCTCGGCGTTGCTGGTTAATCTCGTTCCTTTAAAGCGTTTCAGCTGGCGGGCGCGCGCGGCGGTGACCCTGGCCTGCACCTTCTCAGATGGCTCTCCCAGCCGGTCGTCCGTCAGCTTCTCGTAGTCGATGTGCGGCACTTCCACGAAGATATCCACGCGGTCGATAAACGGCCCGCTGATGCGTCTCTGGTAACGGGAGACCAGGCTGGATGGGCAGGTGCATTTGTGGAACGGGTCGCCGTAGTAGCCGCAGGGGCACGGGTTCATGGCCCCCACCAGCATAAAGCTGGACGGGAAAGTGACCCTTCCCTGGGCGCGACTTATGGTAACGACCTTATCTTCGAGCGGCTGGCGCAGCACTTCGAGCAGCGAATGCCCGAACTCAGGCAGTTCGTCGAGGAAGAGGACGCCGCGGTGGCTGAGGCTTATCTCCCCCGGCTTGGGCCAGTGCCCTCCGCCCACCAGCCCCGCGTTGGAAATGGTGTAGTGGGGGGAGCGGAAAGGCCGCTGCCTGACCAGGGGGGTATCCGAGGGGAGCAGGCCGCTGACGCTGTAAATCTTGGTGACCTCCAGGGTCTCATCGTTGGTCATCGGTGGCAGTATGGAGGGCAGGGCGCGGGCCAGCAAGGTCTTGCCGCTGCCCGGCGGCCCGCACATTATCATGTTATGCCCTCCGGCGGCGGCCACCTCCAGCGCGCGCTTGACGTGTTCCTGTCCCTTGATATGTGCTAGGTCGGTGATATTCATCAGCGGCGAGTCACGGTCGGGAATCTTTTGCGGTTTGTATTCCGGGACCGGAATTTCTCCCTGTAGATAACTGACGAGCTGAGTCAGTGAAGACGTGGGGATGACCTTCACGCCCTCTATCAGGGATGCCTCGCCGGCGTCGGCCTCCGGCACGATAACGTTGGGGATTTCTTCATCGTGGGCGAGGGCTACCAGCGGCAGAACGCCGTTGGTATGGCGCAGGCCTCCGTCAAGGGATAGCTCTCCGAGTAACATGGTATCGGCAATATCGGCGCTGACTTGCTCGGAGCTCAGTAAAATGCCGACGGCTATTGGGAGGTCGTAGGCAGGCCCCGCCTTTTTAAGGTCGGCCGGCGCCAGGTTGACGACGATGCGTTTCATGGGGAAGGTGCCGCCGGAGTTGCGTATAGCGGCGCGGACGCGCTCTTTGGCCTCCTGGACGGCGGCATCCGGCAGGCCGACTATCATGAATGCGGGCAGGCCGGACGAAATGTCCACCTCGACTTCCACTAAAGCCCCGTCCAGCCCCACGATGGCACCGCTTATTACTTTGGCTAACATTTCAGCCTATTGTAGCTTAAAGAGGTGGCGGGACGCAAAACCCCTCCTGTCATTGCGAGGAACGCAGTGACGAAGCAATCCGTATTTCTTTCTACCTCACCCCCTGTGTCCCCCTGCCTTCGCCGAAGCGCCTGCCCGCCGCACGAGGCTTCGGCAGGCGGGGCTACGCGCAGGCAGGCCTCTCCTATCAAGGAGAGGGGGAGAAAAAAGAAAGAGGGGCGCAAGCCCCTCTTAAACGCCCCATGGGTAGGGTAGCGAATAACTGCGTGATAAGCCGTAGATGCTGTGAGGGTGTCAGGATGGGAAAAGATAACATAGAGGTTGGCGGGGCAGGGTTACCCACCTGTGAGCATCTCCCTCACCTTACTGGCAAATTCCTCGCTCTCTTTATCGCCGGTAACGAGTTCAATCTGGTCGGCCGAGGTAACTCCCAGCCCCAGTTCCGCCGCCCGGGCAATCTGGTCCTGCTCGAAGATTTTAATTACTGAATTGTACGCTATTTAATCCTTTTCTGCACCTCGGCCCATGACGGCGTGATGAGGAAGCTCTCTTCCATATTGTCAATCATCCTGGTGAACTTGCTTATGGGTGCGGCGAACGTCAACATATCATCGGGCACATAAGGACGCGCTGAGACATCGAACATGCCGATAACCCCTTTGGGATTCGGCGAGTTTACTTCAAGGTAGGGGTATTGCACGATGGAGGAGCAGCCGGAGCCGAACGGGGCTATTACCATGTTCTGCTCCGTTTCATCGAAGCTGGCCAGCGTATAAAGACCGGATAGAACGTCCGGTCTGGCGAAGAAGATAACGACCTCCGGGCTGTCGGCTTGTTGCAGCATGTCCCACCTCTTGAAGACGATGAAGCGGCCGGGGGCTTTCATTACAGGCGAGTGGTTCTTCATAAAGTCTCTGACCATCTCCGGCGACTTCTTGTAGCGCTCGCCTTCCAGTTTGCCGGGGATACCGTACGAAAGGAAGTATTCGAAGTCGGGCATGATTTCATCGGCAAAGCCGAGGTATCTCTTGCCTCCGGGGCAGCCCACGGCATCGACGTCGAAACAGAGGGATTGACCTTTCCGCGCTTTAGCCAGCGCCCCGATGACGCACCGGGGCACCGAGCCGGGCTTGACTGCTTCGGCATGGCCTTCTTCGTCGGTGTAATAGAAGGTGATGGGCAGTTCGGCATCGTTAAAATATTTCTTCCAGAGAGTCAGGAATTTCTCCTTGATAGATGTATCCATCATAGACTACCTCCTAATTATTCCTTCGGAAAATGCTTTCCGGAGTATCTCATTTTACTCATAATTATCTTTTTAATCACCCCTACTATTCACCTTAATAGGGATGCGCACTGCCTAATCATAGCGCACCCCCAAAAGGCTTGTTGTAAGGATAGTAGGCTCTGACACCAAATGCAAATAAAACCATCCAATTGAATTAGATACCATATTGTGATTAACTAAGAGTAACTGATAATATCTGAGGAAATAATGGAAGGAAATACAAATGACTGAAACAAAATATGGGAAATATTTCTTAAAAGAGCCCTGGGGAATAATTCACCCGGGTTCTGACCCCCAGGCGCCGGTATACATAGGGATCGGGCAGAAGGCTCCCGTAGAGGGGTGGGATGAGCCTCTGACACAGGTCCTGCGCCCCATTTATAGACCCTTCAAAATGATACCTGAAGGGCATAGGCATGCCGTTGCCGAAATCCTGTATTTTATTGGTGGCGACCCGATGAATTTTAAAGAATTCGGGGCTGAGGTCGAGTTCGTAATGGGTGAGGGTGAGGAAGCAGAAACTCATATTATCACAACTACCACATGGGTGTATGTCCCGGGGAACGTGCTGCATTGCCCTCTAGATTTTAAGAAGGTGGATAAACCGATTATGTTCGGGCATATTATGTTTGCACCCACTTTTGACTCAACTATTGTCGGTAAAAAGCCTTTTTAAGGAGCGAATATCGTCAAGTTTTCTAGTCTTTTCTCTTATATTCGGGGGAAAAGAAGAGGTCGTGGAAAAGGATAGGCTTTTTAGGGTCGTTAATTTTTTTGAAATTGAGCGGACAGTGATATAAACCGGCGGGTACGTAAACCATCGTGGCCTCGGTAATGACGAACTTCTCCAGGTTTTTGCCGTCCAGGCTCAGGGTTAATTCGACCTCCCCGCCCAGGTCGGGCATATTGGTGAGGTCTCCCCCCGCGAAAATCAAAAACTGGTCGAAGTCGT
>DAOVRI010000128.1 GCA_030628245.1 Dehalococcoidales bacterium | reverse complement strand
GCAGATTATGAAAATCTATGTGGGCAATCTAGCCTTTGATGTTACCGAGGATGAACTGGCAGCAGAATTCGGTACTTATGGCAAGGTGGAATCCGTGGCTATTCCTGCCGACAAGTTCAGCGGGCGGCCCAGGGGCTTTGCCTTCGTGGAAATGCCATCAAAGTCTGAGGCCGAAGCCGCTATCGAGGGGCTTAACGGTAAATCATTAAAAGACCGTACTATCGTGGTTAATGAGTCGCGTCCTCGCACAGACAACAGGGGTGGTGGCTCCTACGGCAACCGGAGGAGTGGCGGCTATGGCAGTGGTGGTTACAGTGGTGGTAGAGGCGGCCGCTCGGGTGGTGGCAGGCAGCGAAGATATTAGTCAACCCGGCGACTCGAATTAGTACTGGCAGTTGCATATACCTTTACTGGCTCACCCGTCACAAATCGGGGCAGCGTAACCGATTTGATAAAAGGGGGGTACCATGAATATCTATGTGGGTAACCTATCGCTCGAAACGACCGAAGACGAACTGCGCCAAGAGTTCACAGAATTTGGAGATGTGGTGTCTGTAACCATCATGAACGACAGGTATATCGGTAGCGGTCAACCGCGGGGCTACGGATATGTGGAAATGGCCTCGAAATCTGAGGGCGCAGCCGCGATTGCCAACCTCGAAGGGAAAAAAATGAGAGACCGGATTGTTAATGTCGTTGAAGCCCTTCCTCTCTCAGATAAGCGCGGAATGGCTCACCTCAATATCAGAAGTAATAGCCGACTTAATAAAAAAAGAGAAAGAAGATACATAATTAGTTAGACACCTGTAATACAGGTGCTTAATCAGTATTTTTTCAAGGAGTTTAATGAATTTCGAAACCTTTAATTTCCATCCGAGCATCATGGCCGGTGTACGTGCGCTCGGTTATACCATACCCACACCAATCCAGTTACAGGCCATCCCCCCTATTACGCAGGGGCGCGATATCATTGGGCTGGCACAGACCGGCACCGGCAAGACGGCCGCGTTCGCGCTACCCATTTTACAGCACTTACGGCAAAACCCGCGAGGCTGCATTCGGGCCCTGATAATCTCGCCCACACGCGAGCTGGCTGAGCAGACCTGCGAGGTTATCAGCAAACTGGGGAGTAAAACCGGCTTGCAAAGTGTTGCTATCTATGGCGGCGTGAGCATGGAACAGCAAAATCGGGGGCTGCGCAGCGGCGCGGAAATCATCGTAGCCTGCCCGGGCCGCCTGCTTGACCACCTGTGGAAGGGTACGATAAGTTTGTCAGAACTGGAAATCCTCGTCATCGACGAGGCCGACCGTATGTTCGATATGGGCTTTCTGCCTGATATACGTAATATTATGGGGTGCATCCTGCACAAACACCAGCCATTGCTTTTCTCAGCCACCCTGCCCGCCGGTATCCGGCGCCTGGTGCGTGAAACCCTGCATGACCCGGTCACAGTGCAAATCGGCCGCACGCTACCGGCAAAAACAGTGTCACATGCCCTGTACCCGGTACAACAGCACCTCAAAACAACTTTGCTGAAGGAAATTCTAAATGGCACCAAAACGGATTCGGTACTTGTCTTCACCCGCACCAAACACCGCGCCGAACGCGTGGCGCAGCAACTGGTAAGAGCCGGCTATCGGGTGACTTCATTGCAAGGGAACCTGTCCCAGAACCAGAGACAGGCTGCGCTTACAGGCTTCCGTAAAGGCTCGATTAAGATTCTGGTGGCGACAGATATCGCTGCCCGCGGTATCGATGTTTTGAGTATTTCCCACGTCATCAATTACGATATGCCCGAAAGTACGGATGACTACATCCACCGGATCGGCCGTACCGGCCGGGTCGATAAAAATGGTGAGGCATTAACATTCGTGACAAATGCTGATGCGGGTAAGATACGGGCTCTTGAACAGCTTCTTGATGCGCCGCTGGAGCGTCTGACGCTTCAAGGCTTTGATTATAACAGGCCTGCGCCGGACAAAGAACTACGCTTTTCGCAGCGACCGCGACGGCGTGTCGTACGAAGGCAAGAGATTGGCAAACAAACAGCTATGAAGTAGAATATATCTCTGCTTGCCATCTGTAGTATCCTTCTAGTGTGACAAATGAAGCCTCCCAACCGGGGGGCTTTTCTTATTACTGTTAATTAACCCCCTCTGGGATTATCCACATATTAGCTTTTTCTTGAAATTTCACCTTCTGACTTTTTGTTGGATAATGAAGCTGGAAACACGCACTTTAACAACTGAATAATGAAGCTCTGACCCCGTATCAAGTACGGGGCAGGCTCTGAATGCTTGCCCTCACAGGGCAAATAAGCTCAAAGGGGGTCAAGCGTATGGTAACATCATCACCAGCACCGCAAGGGCATTGTAGCCAGTCCCAACGGCGGAAGTGTAAAGAGGAGAAGGGAATATAATCAGGTACGTCCACATAGCGCCAGGAATAACCGTCCACCGGCGCCTGAAGCTATTATGACAATGATTCTAACATAAGAACTGGTACAACTAATGGGGGCAGGTCATGGGAATAGATAACTCAGACTATTTGAACATCCCCATGATGTTCTTCGGCAGCTTGCCTTTGGCGCCCATCTTCATGAACTTCTGCATCTGGCTGAATTGATTAATTAGCTGATTGACGTCGTGGGTCCTGGTGCCGCTGCCGTTGGCGATGCGCCGCCGCCGGCTCCCCCCGATAATGCCGGGGTTCTGCCTTTCCTGGGGAGTCATCGAAAGTATAATCGCCTCGACCTTCTGCATCTGGGCTTCCTGGGCGCCGTCGGGGAGGCTGCTGGCCATCCTGGACATCCCCGGCAGCATCTCGGCCAACTGGGCAATCGGCCCCATCTTCTTGATGGCCTTCAACTGCTCCAGGAAGTCCTCCAGGTTGAAACTGGCCGTCTTTACCTTTCTCTGCAGCTCCTGGGCCTTCTTCTCATCGAGGGTCTTCTCCGCCTTCTCGATGAACGTCAGGACATCGCCCATGCCCAGGATTCGGGACGCCAGCCTGTCGGGATAATAAGGCTCGAAGGCGTCCGTCTTTTCCCCGATGCCGATGAACTTGATGGGCACCCCGCTCACCCACCGGATAGAGAGCGCCGCCCCACCCCGCGCGTCGCCGTCCATCTTGGTCAGGATGAGCCCTGTCAGGCTCACCCTGGCGTGAAACTCCTCCGCCACCCTCACCGCGTCCTGCCCGGTCATGGCATCTACGACGAGCAACACTTCATCAGGCTTTAACACCTTTTTGACCTGTTCCAGTTCCGCCATCATTTCGTCGTCAATGTGAAGTCGACCCGCCGTATCGACGATGACATGGGTAGCCGCCATCTTCCTGGCCTGGGACATGGCGTGGGCACAGATGTCCTTGCTGGCTGTCCTGGGGTCTTCGCTGTACACCGGTACATCGAGCTGCTTGCCCAGCGTCACCAGCTGCTCGATGGCGGCGGGACGTCGATTATCGGCGGCCACCAGCAGCGGTTTCTGCCCGGTATGCCTCAGGTGTAGCGCCAGCTTGGCGGCGGTGGTCGTCTTGCCGCTCCCCTGCAAACCAACCATCATGATGACGGAGGGGGGCCGGGAGGCTTGCATCAGCCGACCGCCCTCCCCGTCGCCGAGGGTGGTGATAAGCTCCTCATTGACGATTTTTATTATCTGCTGGGCGGGGGTGAGGCTCTCCAAAACCTCCTTGCCGATAGAGCGTTCCTTGACCCTGCTTACAAAGTCCTTGACTACCTTGAAATTGACGTCCGCCTCCAGCAGGGCCAGCCGCACCTGCCGCATGGCCTCGTCGATATCTTTTTCGGTGAGCTTGCCGCGATTGCCTAAAATGCGAAAGACATTACCGAGCTTTTCACTGAGGACTTCAAACATGATAGTTTAATTGTAAGGGGAGAGGGGTAAGAGGGTCAAGGCTGAGTTAGGAACGCAATGACCTAAGAATATCTTCAAGTCTATCTAATCCTGCTTCACATGCCTCTATAAAACTACTTAAATCATTTGTACTGCCAACTTCAATATATACGTCTCTAAACCAAAGTGTACTCTCTGTGCTGAGTTTATACTTATCTAAAATTTCCGAACCCCTTTCACGCCAAGCCTTGAATTCCTCTATAGGCCAAGCATCATCAAAAGTACTTACTGACTTAAAACCGTTTAAAACATCTGTGCCTTCTATAATCAATACTTCTATATCTCCACGAATTTGAGCTTGTTTCTTATCATCTTCTTTTACTATTTCTAACTGACGTATTCGTTTTTGCGCTTCTTTAAGTAGATGATAAGGTGCTAATACAAGATTGAAGATAATAATGAGAGAGAATCCCGCTAAAACACCAATGATTCCCCCAAACACTGGATATATGGCAGAAATAACCCTTCCTACGCCCTCGGGTGTAACGATTGTACCGATAAAAACTCCTAATCCAGCTGCTATTACTTCCACTGCCCAAAAGAAGTAGATTTTATGAAATGATGTTATCGTGTCAGCCCACGCACGTCTTAAAGCGGATTGACTTTCCAAATACGAACTCATGCCCCCATTCTATCACTCCCATACATTACGTCAAGTCCCCCTTGTCTCTCCCCCTCCCCTCCCCTTTCGCCTGTTATCTATTCCCTCCCATGCCGCCCTCGCACCATTCTTTGCTTATCCCGTAGGTCTTACCCCACCGCAGCGTGGCGTTTAAGAGGGGCGCCAGCCCCTCTTCTCTTTCTTCCCCCTCTCCTTTGACCACCTCGTAAGGAGAGGGGGACACAGGGGGTGAGGTAGAAAAAATACCCACCCCCAACACTTCTTAATGCCCGCCCAAAAGTGCTACAATATCGTTACATCAAGCAAATTCCAAAGGAGGAGAAAAAATGGCCGAGAGAAAATATGAGAAATATATCCTGACCGATTTAAAACTCCCTCAAGGGGCACGGGAATGGGACGAAGAGAATCAGTATGACGAAAGGGCAACCCGTATATTGTGGCTGGAAGACGAGATAGTAAAAGGCGCTTTTAGCGTGATTTGTTCCTGGTACTGGAAAGCCACGGAGACGGAAGGTTCACCGTCTCACGTACATGATTTTGATGAGGTTGTCGGCTTTCTCGGCAGTGACCCGCAAAACCCTCATGATTTGGGCGGAGAAGTAGAGTTCTGGCTGGAAGACGAGAAATACATGCTCACCAAAAGCTGCCTTATTTACGCACCCAAAGGCATGAGACACTGCCCTTTAAGGGTAACGAGAGTTGACCGGCCCTTT
>DAOVRI010000178.1 GCA_030628245.1 Dehalococcoidales bacterium | reverse complement strand
GCTTGCATGAGGTTAATTAGCCCTACCTCTCTTTATAATCGCGTCATCAGCTTCTGCCACTCAACTACGACTCTCGTTTCCAGCTCATCAAGGGTACAATCGGTATCGATAACCACATCGGCCTGCTTGAGGCGCTCCTCGCTGGATATCTGTGAGTGTATTCGCGCCTTCGACTCTTCCTCGGAATAGCCGACTCTTTCAGCCAGCCTTTTAAGCACGGTGGCTTCCGGCGCGACGGTCACCCATAACTCGTCGACCTGCGAAGCACGGTCTGCCTCCAGCATCGCTGCCGCCTCCAGCACGACCACTGCGACTCCCTCCCGGCGGTACTCCTTTATTTTGGAATTCACCATACTATCGATAACCGGGTGCACTATCCGATTCAAACGCGACAGCGCCTCAGGACTATTGAAAACAAGCCTGCCCAGCCTGGCACGGTCGATATCTCCGCCGTCGGTAAGAATGTTCTCGCCGAACTCGCTGACAATCCGCTCCCGTACTGCGCCCTCCGACCTGAGGACTTCGTGTCCCACCTTATCCAGGTCCACGATAACCACCCCCAGCTCCGCCAGGAACTGCGCCACGGTGCTCTTACCGCTGCCGATACCTCCGGTGAGCCCGATAACCTTCATCCTTTTCTATAACCTATAAAAAATTCCATAACGGATACTCTTTATTATATTATAGTATATCACGCAACATTAAAGGCTTTTATTTGAGATGTTGATATTGGGACATGCCGGAATTACACTGGGCGCGGCGACGTTGATAGCCGGGGCCGTAAATAGCCGACAGGCTACTAAAATCACGAAGATATCATGGTTTGCTTCACTGTCACGCTACGTGGATATCAGGCTGCTGCTGGTCGGCTCGCTTTTACCGGATATCATCGATAAACCGGTAGGGCAGTACTTTTTCCGGGAGACCTTCAATAACGGACGGATATTCTCGCATACCCTCCTCTTCCTTGTCCTGATTTCCGCCGTCGGATTCTTTCTCTACAAGCGCCACCGTCAGGTCTGGATGCTGACCCTTGCCGCCGGCACCTTGACGCACCTTATCCTCGACAGCATGTGGAATACCCCGGCTACTCTATTCTGGCCGCTGATGGGTTTCACTTTCGAAAAGATAGAGCTTGCCGGCTGGGCATCGAATATACTTCAGGCGCTGTTTTCCGACCCTTCGGTTTACATTCCCGAGGCGGTGGGACTGGTCATACTGCTGTGGCTCGGGCTGACATTAGCCAGAAGAAATATGATTGGCGCCTTCATTAAGTACGGGAAAGCCTGATAAACCTGCTACTCGCGCGTACCTATCTCAACGGATATCTCAAGCCTGTTAGTATCCCGTATCACGTCAAGCACCGCCTCGTCTCCCGGGCTATTATACTCTCCCAGATAGGAGGTAAGCTCGGCCATATTTCTGACCGGCACACCGTCAATAGCCACGATAATATCGTCGTCCTGAATACCGGCCACATCAGCCGGACTGTCAGGGAAAATAGCCGTCACCAGCACCCCGTTAGCCGTCTCCAGCGACATCTCCTGTACCATCTGGGGTGTAAGGTCGGTTATCCCCACTCCAACCCAGGGATAATCAAAATAACCGCTGGCTATGATGGCATCGGCCACCCGTTTTACCTTGTTGGAAGCTACCGCCCAGTAAATCCCGTCTCCCGTGATTGGGTCAACCCTGGCGGTTACCAGGCCGATAACCTCGCCTTTAGAGTTAAAAAGCGGGCCTCCTGAGTTGCCGGGATTAACCGCAGCATCGAACTGGAGCAGGTTGGCTACCACATAATTGCCGGGGCCGTAATCTGTAAAGCGGTTAATTTGACTGATGACGCCTGTTGTCAGTGTGTCCCGCAGTTCAAGCGGCGAGCCGATAGCGATAACCGGCTCTCCGATTTCTATCAGGCTTGAATCCCCCATCGGCAGCGGTTCGATAGATGGATTATCCTTCAGTTTCAGCACGGCGACATCGCTGAATTGACAGTAACCGACCGTGGTCGCCTTTGAAATCCTGCCGTCATACATCATGACGAATATCTGGGAGAGGCCATCGATAACGTGATGGGCGGTAACTACGTGTCCCTGGGTATCATAAATAAACCCGGAACCCACGGTACTCTGTCCATCGGTAATCCTGACCGTAGCCAGGCTGACCTTTTCATACACTTCACTGGCATCGATTATGGAATGTGATATATCGGCCTCAGCGCTGCTGATACGTTCATCCAGAGTTCTAATTTGAGTCGAGACTCCGGCGATTTCATCCTCCACGCCGGAAATAAGGTCTTTTATTGCCCCCAGTTCGCTGTCCAGGGTATCAACCTCGGACTGGACTCCCTCTATCCGGCTGTCCAGAGAATCGGTTTCCTGCCTCAGTTCGCCAAGTTCATCACTCATGGCATCAATCCTGGCCGTTTGCTCCGTTTCAAAGGCCGTCAATTGCTCACCCAGGTCATCAATCTGCTGGTTGAGCGTGTAAGAGTAATAGCCGCTGCCTCCCATGAGAACCACCAGCAGCACCAGTATCCCGATAATCACTTTATTAACCATCTAATAAACTCCTTAATCCCTTCCGGACTACTTTCACACGCTCTATTATATTACGTAACTCTAACTAACGTCACCGGGCACGTCCTCCAGACGCCTTCAGCATCCGGCGTCCCCAGAACGATACCCCCAGAGGTCGCCGCTGCCGCTGCGGGCAAATACGCCCGACCTCGAAATGTCTCCATCATCCATCTCCTTGAAGTCAGTAAATTATCAGGAAGCTGCCAGCTTTTTCTTAATCTCGGATAGCTGCTGCAGGTGCGATTTTTCCTCGGCTATTATCCTGTCGAACATGGTGACGGTGCGCCGGGGCATGCTGTCCCTCATCTCGTAGTAAAACAGTATCGAGTCCTTCTCGGCACGCATGCCCAGTTCCAAAGCCTTAATATCGCTGTCCGCCTGGGTGGCCATCTCGCTGGTAATCATGTCGTCGGTAAAAACGGCGTCGTCAAGAATCGCCTGAAGATATTCGGAATACCCCGTGGATGAGGCTTCCCGGGGCTGGTGTTTATCGGCCTCGCCCAGCATGTCCTCAAATATCTTGATGTGCTGGCGTTCCATTTCAACAAGCCCCTCGAACACGGCCCTGGCATCCTCATTATCGGTCGACTTGGCCATGATATCGTAGAACATGATGCCCCTTCTCTCGATATCAATGGCGATATTAATCAGGTCGCCACCGGAGAAAACGATAGACATACCTCGGCACCTCCTTCACCGTTTTTCAAAAGGCAGGTAGTCCGGTATTTCGGACCTATTCCCCGCTGTCACCAATATTAAGGCCGGTGCCCGGGCTTTTCTTGTCTTCCTCTTCTTCGAGCAGGTCGTTAAAGACGTCGGTATGGTATCTCTCGTTGTCCCTTATCCGGATGAGCAGTTCCTTCAAGCCGGCATCGTCGACTTCCCTGGCGGCTTTGTCATAGGCTTCGGCCACCTGCTTCTCAATCTTGATATCCGCCTTAAGCATGTCCACCGTTCTGGTCGACTGGTCAGGACTGGTATGCTCGATTCTCGGGCTACCACCGCCGTCAACCATCTCTTCGGCGAGCCAGCCAAGGTGCTGCATCTCGTTAATAGCCTGGTCTTCCAGCTGCTTCTTAGCTTCTTCGTTCCCGGTCATGTAGGAGTGAAAGAGGTACTGCAGAATCACGGTATACTCGTGCTC
Source organism: Dehalococcoidales bacterium (assembly GCA_030628245.1). Taxonomy (GTDB): domain Bacteria; phylum Chloroflexota; class Dehalococcoidia; order Dehalococcoidales; family RBG-16-60-22; genus JAFGPF01. The sequence goes on along the minus strand of DAOVRI010000178.1, from coordinate 108 downwards.
GATGCCCCAGTTCAACGTTTTAGCGACGCTGTCCTTGCGGTCGCCCCTCACATCTTTCAGGCCTTCCTTTTTGGCTTTCTCAACGAAGTGCTCGAACTTACCGTGGTG
>DAOVRI010000079.1 GCA_030628245.1 Dehalococcoidales bacterium | reverse complement strand
CGACATTGAGGATTTTGCCTCTGAGGGGAAGTATCGCCTGGAAACGGCGGTTACGACCCTGCTTGGCTGAGCCGCCGGCGGAATCTCCCTCGACCAGGTACAGCTCGCACTGCTCCGGGTCTCTCTCGGAGCAGTCGGCCAGCTTTCCGGGCAGGGTGCCGGTTTCCAGTCCGCTCTTTCTAATGATTAAATCGCGCGCCTTGCGGGCGGCTTCCCTGGCCTTGGAGGCGGTAACGCATTTTTCGATGATTTTCTTGGCGTCATCGGGGTGCTCCTCAAGGTAGAGGGCTAGGCCCTCGTTGACGGCGCTCTCCACCTGGCTCTTGACTTCGATATTACCAAGCTTACCCTTGGTCTGCCCCTCGAACTGTGGCTCGGGTAGCTTGACGCTGATGATAGCGGTAAGACCTTCGCGGACGTCCTCGCCGGTCAGGTTGGGGTCGTCATCCTTGAGTATTTTATTCTTCTTGGCGTAGTCATTGAGCACGCGGGTCAGCGCCGAGCGAAATCCGGTAAGATGGGTGCCGCCGTCTACGGTATTGACGCAGTTGGCGAAGCTGAAGGCGGACTCGCTGAAGCCGTCGTTATACTGGAGGGCTACCTCAACCTGGGTGCTGTTGACGGATTTGGAAATATAGACGGGCGCCGGATGGCGCACTACGCGATTTCGATTAAGGTGACGGACGAAGCCGGTAATCCCGCCTTCAAAATAGAATGTCCGCTCCCGGTCGCCCTCCTCGTCGATGATGGTTATTTCCACGCCCTTGTTGAGATAGGCCATCTCCCGCAGGCGCTCGCTAACCGTATCGAAATCATAGCTTATTTCGCTGAATATTTCTTTATCGGGAAGGAAGATAGTAGTGCTGCCGGTGTCCTTGGCTTTACCGATAACCTGAACGCTTCCCTGCGGCACGCCGCGCTTGTATTCCTGGTGGTGAACCTCGTTGTCGCGCTTGACATCGACGCTGCACCACTCGGAAAGGGCGTTGACGACCGAAGCGCCGACGCCGTGTAAACCGCCGGACACTGTATACGATTTGCCGCCGAACTTGGCCCCGGCGTGGAGCACAGTCATGACCGTCTCCAGGGCGGAAACTTTGGTAGTCGGGTGAATACCCACCGGAATGCCGCGTCCGTTGTCCGTGACCATTACGGATTTTTCCGCTTTAAGAGTGACGACAATCTGGTCGCAGCAGCCGGCCATGGCTTCGTCAATGCTGTTGTAAGCAATTTCGTAGATTAAATGGTGCAGTCCACGCTGGTCAGTACTGCCGATGTACATGCCCGGACGCCGCCGTACCGCTTCCCGTCCCCCGAGTACCTGGATGTCCTGGGCGGTATATTCGCCGGGTTTACGTTTTCGGGTCTTCTTCGGTGCGGGGGTATCCTCCATTATAAGTCCTCCCTCATCTGGAAAAGATGACGGGAAATAAAGCGGTCATTCTGAAAGGGAGCAGCGTAACCTGCGGTTATAAAGTGGTGGGCCGGCCAGTTAATTGTAAACACGCACATTTACCTGATTGATTATAGCACAGTTTAGCTACGGAGTAAAGCTGAAAGGGGGTGGGAGAGGGCAGGCAACCGGTCGATATCTTTTATACATGATGGACATGGTAAATTATTCAAAAAACAGGGTAAATTCTAAAGATTCTCTAAAAATTTTATGCGCAGGTACGGTACATTAGCGGGTGTTCCCTTGAAACTGGACGACACCAAGACTAGAATCTATAACGAACATCTGTATGGTATGCTGGAGGAGGGGAGGACTATGATTACCGAGGATGAACTGTTTCGACTGGGGAATAAGGAAAAGGCCTGGAATAAGTATTGCGGCTTTCTGGACCTGTCGCTCTCGGATTTTATGGAAATACAGGAGCAGCTATTAATGAAACAGATTGATACTGTTTATAATAGCCCTCTGGCCAGAAAGTTCATGCCTCAGAAACCCACGAACGTATCTGAATTCCGCCAGATGGTCAGTCTGACGACATATGATGATTATGCCGGCCCCCTGGGAGGAAAAAACGAGGATGTGCTGGCGGTAAAGCCTTATTGCTGGGCGTGCACGTCGGGCAGAGGTGGGGATTCCAAGTGGGTACCCTATACTCACCGGGCTATTGAGATGTTCGCCATGTGTAATGTCGCTATAGTAATCCTGGCCTGTACGGCTAATAAAGGCGAGGTCAACATCAGCAATGGTCTGCGGGTATTGTATAGCTTGCCGGCGCCTCCGTATATGTCCGGGATTATCAATGAGCTGCTGGCCCCGCAGCTTGGCGCCCGGCTTATTCCGCCTTCGGGAAATTATGGGGATACCGACTTCGAGGAGAAGATTCGGGATGGTTTTCAGATGGCACTGCGTACCGGGGTGGATATGCTGAGTTCCACGGCCGGTGTCCTGGTTAAGATGGGCGAAAGATTTACCGAAAGCTTGGGGCAATTGAAGTTGAGCCGGCAGGTACTGCAACCGGCAATACTATGGCGTCTGATTATCGCCTGGCTGCGGTGTAAAAAAGAAGGCAGGCCCATGTTACCGAAAGACCTGTGGTCGTTAAAAGGGCTCGCCTGCTACGGTATGGACACCAGTATTTACCGGGAGAAGGTGAAATACTACTGGGGTAAAGAGCCGCTGGAAATGTACGGCGCTACCGAAGCCGGGACGATTGCCACTCAAGCCTGGAATAAGAAAGGTATGACTTTCTTCCCCGCCACCGGTTTCTGGGAGTTTGTTCCCGAGGAAGAATGGCTGAAAAGCCGGGAGAATAAGGACTACCAGCCCCGAACCGTGCTCCTGAATGGAGTTAAACCCGGACGGCGTTATGAGATAGTCATCACCAGTTTCCACGGCATGCCTTTCCTGCGCTACAGGTTGGGCGACCTGATTCAAATAGTCGCCCTCGAAGATAAGGAAGCCGGAATCAGATTACCCCAGATGATTTTCGAAAGTCGTGCCGATGACCTTATTGATATTGCCGGGTTTACCAGGCTGGACGAAAAGACAATCTGGCAGGCTATTGCTAATACCGGAATAAAGTTTGAGGACTGGTCCGCCCGCAAGGAGTACGAAGATAACAAACCTACTGTACGCCTGTATATCGAGCTGAAAGAAGAGTTTAGTGGCGAGAAGCTGGAGGAGTTGATACACCAGCAGTTGAAGAATCTTAGTCAGGACTATTATAATTTGGAGACCATGCTTGACGTAAGGCCAGTGAGGATAACTATCATACCATCAGGGAGTTTCCAGCGATATTACCAGGAAATGAAGGAAAAAGGCGCTGATTTGGCTCAACTGAAACCTCCTCACATGAATGCTGCCGATGATATTATCGAGAGTCTTCTCAGAATTTCGTAAAGCACCTCGCAGAGGTGACGCATGACGGCTTACCTGGTGCTGCCGTTAGTACAGGCTTTTTTCTGTCTGGGGCTGGTAATTATCGTACTGAGAGGGCATTACCGCAGCTCTACCCACCGCGTATTTTCTCTATTCTTATTGAGTTTGGCTGTCTGGGGCTCTATCATTTTTGGCATGCGGGCCAGTCCTGATATTGAGTCCTCCTATTTATGGGAAAGGTGGCTGGTACCTCTGAGTGCGTTTGTGGCGGTTTTCTTCTATCATTTCTCAGTTATTTACACTTCTACCAGAATCAGGAAGCGATTAATCGCTTTTCTTTACCTCATTTGTTTCCTTTTAATCCCCCTGGCGATGACCCGCCTGTTTATCACCGGTATGCAGATAAAGTCGTACGGGTATGCACCTGTATACGCGCCGGCAGTTGGTATCTTGATGTTATTCGTTTTGGGAGTGGGTATGGCGGCGGCTATTAACTTCATCAGGGTCTACCGAACATCATCGTATGCGGAGGAACGGAACCAGGCTGGCTATATCATCATAGGCATCACCCTGATACTTATCGGAGGGTTATTTGATGTTCTACCATTGTTGGGATTGCCCTTTTATCCGGGTCTGGTAATTGGCGTCATTTCATTCTGTCTGTTAACCACGGTGGCTATCCTGAAATACAATCTTCTGGATATCAGAATTATCCTTAGAAAGAGCATCGCATATATCCTGACATGCGCTGGGATTGCCGTGCCCGTTATCGGATTGTTCTTTCTGGCAACCCGTATACTATACGAATCTCCGCTGGCTCCGTGGCTGTACTTTTTAATCGTTATCGTCCTGGCCTTTTCCGTTCCGGCATTGTGGGGACTGGTTCAGAGGCAGGTGGACAGGTGGTTTTACCGCGACCGGTACGATTATCTCAAAGCCCTGGAAACTTTCAGCTGGCACACGCAGAGTCTTTCTGACCTTGCTCAGGTAAATAGCACCACGGTCAAGATGGTCGCCGGGGCGCTGCATGCCTCAGATGTGTACCTTTTACAACCACTATCAAAAAACGGGGATTTTCAGGTGGTCTGTTCGGCAAGCGAAACGGGAGATACTTCCAGGATAGTCTTTAAAGCTCAGAGTCCGCTGCTCCGGTGGCTGGAGAATTCCAGCGGATTATTGAGCTACCAGGATATCTCGGTTATTCCTCAACTGCAGAACATTGTCTGGGAAGAGGCGGAATGCTTGAAGGAAATCGGTGCGGAGCTCATAGCGCCATTGAGGTCGCGCAGCGGTCAGATATCGGGGCTGCTTCTGGTAAGCAAGAAACTCTCCGGGCAGCCTTACAGCATCGAGGACGTGCAGATGGTCAATGCCATAATCAATCAGATTGCCATCACCCTGGAGAATCTGCGATTGTATAAGGATATCCTCGAAGCCAGGGAGAATCTGGAAAAATGGTTAAACAGTATGAGTGATTGCGTTATGATTGTCGATGCCAACCAGACGATACAATTTATGAATCATGCCGCAGAGACAAACTTCTGTGGTAGCGGTGAAAAGAAATGCTGGAAAGCCCTCGGGAAAGAAAGGAAGTGCTCTAATTGTCCGGTTCAATGGGACTCTGGCGATAGCGAAGTGAAGCCGAAAAATATCGGTATCCAGAATATAGGGGGTAAGGAATACGAGGTGGCTACCGCTCCCCTGCTGAACCCGGACGGCAGCGTATCGATTATCGAGGTTTTCCGGGACATCACGGAAAGGAAGAGGCTGGAGGAAGAGATTATCCAGGCGAAAGTTAAGATAGAAGCACTGAGGCAATCGGAGCGACTGAAAACCGACCTGCTTTCCATGGTTTCTCACGAGCTGCGTACTCCTTTGGCAATCATCAAGGGCTATACATCGACTTTCCTGCGGAACTCGAAAGGATGGAGTAAGGAAGAGGAGAGGGACTTTCTACTGGACATCGACCACGAGGCCGATTATCTCGCCAAGCTGGTGGGTAACCTGCTGGATATGTCGCGTCTCGAGTCCGGGGCCATGAAGCTGGAAAAGGACTGGTATCAGATTGCCGAGATACTGGAGTGGGCAGACAGAGAGCTGGGAGCGGTTACCAGGAATCATAAAGTGCGGGCGCTGATACCCTCCGACCTGCCGGATATTTTTGTGGACAGGGTACGTGTCGGGCAGGTGCTGGTTAACCTCTGTGAGAATGCCGCGAAGTATTCAAAAAAGGGAAGACAGGTTATAATACAGGCGGAACTTTGCGGCGACTCGGTTGTTATCAGCGTTAGGGATGATGGAGAAGGCATATCTCCGCAGAGCCTGGATAAAGTCTTTGACCGGTTCTACCGTGTGGGCAGTAGTGAAAGTTCGGAAGCGGGCATCGGCCTGGGTCTGTCCATCTGCCGGGGTATTGTCGAGGCGCATTACGGCGAAATCTGGGCGGAAAGCGAGGTAGGCAAAGGCTCAAAGTTCAGTTTCAGCCTGCCGGTAGGCGAAAAGGAGAGCAGTCGACTGAGGCCGCGTTAGTAATAGCAGGGCGATAATATTATGGCTCATACTTTTATTCTTGTGGTTGATGATGACGAGAAGATATTAAAGTTCCTGAGGTTCAACCTTGCCGGGGAGGGCTGGCATATTCTTACGGCCAGGGACGGTGCCGAGGCTTTACGGATAGTAGAAAAGGAACCGCCCGACCTCGTTCTCCTGGACATGATGCTGCCGAAGGTGGACGGGTTTGAAGTCTGCCGGCGGCTACGCCAGTGGTCTCAGGTCCCGATTATCGGGCTCAGCGCCCGGGGCGATACGGCCGACAAGGTGAAATGCCTGGACCTCGGCGCCGATGACTATATCACCAAGCCGTTCGGTATCGATGAGCTTATCGCCCGGGTTAGGGCGGTGCTTCGACGTAATAAGATAGACGATTCTACCCCTGCCAGGTCATATTTTGAATGCGACAACCTGAAGATTGACTTTGCCACGAGGCGAGTAACCGCCGACGGTAACGAAGTTAAACTGACACCAACGGAATACAAGTTATTGCGGGAACTGGTCCTGAGTGCGGGGCAGGCTCTCGGCTACCGGTATCTCCTGGGTAAAATCTGGGGTCCGGAATATAAAACGGAGAGGGAGTATCTGCACGTCTATATCGGCCACCTGCGGGCCAAGATTGAACCCGACCCGAGAGAGCCCGTATGCATCGTCAGCGTGCCCGGAGTGGGGTACAGGTTCCAGAGCCAGGATGTTTTCCCACCCCGTTAATTCTGGTCTACACCATCTTCAGTTATCATGCATCAACTATCCTGACGGCGGTCTGGTGTTGGGTGGTGGGGGGTTCTTCATGCCCAGGCGGAATAATTCCCCGGTGTCCTGGCGCTTCCAGTTCATTGATATTCTCTGCTGTGTCGGGTGGAGCATGGTAATAGCTCCGGGCTGGGGGCATTCCTCGACACAGCCGCCGCCGATAACCAGGACATCGGTAACGACTTCATTCACCTTGCCGTAGTTGACGGGATAAGGCCATTCGGGGACTCTACCGTTTCTTTGAACATACTCGTGCCAGGTAGTCATAATTATGTGTCTTCCTTGATATACCTCAAGTCGATACTATACTGTGAAAAACGAAACGAGGTTGTTTCTCTACATTTTAACCATTAGAGCAAACCTCTAAGCCTGGGGTCGAGGGCGTCTCTCAGGCCATCACCCACCATATTGAAGGCAAATACTACCAGCATAATGGCAAGTCCGGGGGCGAAGGAAAGTACCGGGTTTCTTAATAAATATTGATAGCCGTCGCTGACCATGGCACCCCAGGCAGCCCCCGGCGGCTCGATACCGATGCCGATAAAGCTAAGGCCGGCCTCGGCCAGGATGAGATTCCCGAGCTGCATCGTCATCAGTACTATAAGCGGTGGGAAGGCATTTGGCAGGATGTGGCCGAGCATGGTGCGTACGTCACTGGAACCCATGGCGCGTTCGGCCAGGACATAATCGTTTTCCCGGATGCTGAGGGTCAGTCCGCACGTTACCCTGGCGTATCCAGGTGTCGTAGCGACGGTTAGAGCGATGATGACGTTCTGAATACCGCCGCCAAGGACGGATGCCACGACGAGAGCCAGTAGAAGCATCGGGAAGCACAGCAATGCGTCCATGCCTCT
>DAOVRI010000067.1 GCA_030628245.1 Dehalococcoidales bacterium | reverse complement strand
GAGAGACTATCTCCACACCGCAGAAAGGAGGCATTGACACCAATGAGCTGAAAGTGATACAAACTAATTACCCGGGTGGGTCAAAGTATGTGGTTAGGGGTGGATCAAAGATAGTGGTTTTTGACATATACGCTATACATAATCAAGCTTGATTTTGAGAGTTTAAAATCACCCAACAAAAGCCTCAATTGTATAGAACTGAACAAAGTAAGCTATTGTTATTCCTATGCACAATACAGGCTATTGTGAAACTTGGCGCTTTGCCAAGTTTCACTATTTAGCTAGTCCGAATGTAATATTACGGCGACAATCAATTCTTTTGGATATCTATTGGATAACTAGCTCGGCAAAAGGCGTGGGGTAATATTTACCCTGGCTTACATACCTTATTCCTCTGATGAGGTCCGAACTGGCAGCCTTTTTAGGAATGAAGCCGTAAGCTCCCGATTGCTTGGCAATAATCATATTCTCTTCCTCATCATATTGGGTTAAAATCAAAACCTTTGTCTCCGGGCATTCCTTGTGTATTAGCTTTGTCGCTTCTATACCGCTCATTACCGGCATGACTATATCTACCAGCGCCACATGTGGCAAAAGCCGTAACGCCTTATCAAACGCATCCCGCCCATCGACTGCCTCGCCCACTACCTCCATATCCTTTTGCAGGGAGACAACCGAACATATTCCGGTCCTGACCATGGTATGGTCATCGACGACAAGCACTCTTATTCTTCGGTTCGCAGCTTCAAGCAAGCTCTGGATTCGGGGAATGAGAGAAGCCGGCTCGATGGGCTTATATAAATATTCGTCACCGTCTATCTGTAATCCCTCGAACCTCCTCCACCCCCTGATTGGCCGTTCCTCATACCGGGCGTCGATAACGAGCAGTGGTATCTCCTTGTATCTCGGATGTTCTCCCAGCCACTGATACATGGCAAATGCCTGCCCGGCCGGTGCCAGTGTACCCAGAATAATCAGAGCCGGCTCTGCTTTTATCTCTTCCTGGGCTTGCGCTTTACTCAATGCCGTCACAACCTGGTAGGCCTTGGCTTCCAGAGTGCGCTGGCAAGCTTCTACAAAGGTGGGTTCGTCGTCAATGATGAGGATTCTTTCCTTCTTCCTTCGTTTACTTTCTCCCCTGGTACTGGACTTGGTCGTCTTTTTTGACTTATCGGTACCCATTTTATTCTCCTCCCCTGCCGTGAATTTGGCTATTCGGGTAGCCTGAGAACATACTTTATTGAAGGCGCTTTAGCCGGACACGTTAACAAGTCCAGCCGCCTCCAAAATATCGGGCACGATATTTTCATTACCTACCGCCATGATATGTACGCCATGGCACAGGTTTTCTTCCTTTACGGTTTTAATTAATCTGGCGGCAATTTCGATTCCTTTCTGAAGTCCCTTACCCTTTTCCACAGCGGCCAGTTCGTCAATAACAGCTTGAGAGACTATTATGCCGGGGACATTATTATTCATGTACTTAGCCATCCCGGCTGACGAAAGGACAATAATGCCAGCCAGGATTTTCACGTCAAACTGGGAGGCGTATTGCATAAACCGGCGCAGGCTTGCCACATCAAATATGCCCTGAGTCTGTAAGAACTGTGCCCCGGCAGCAACTTTCTTATCGAATTTTATCAACTGCGGCTCAATAAAGTCTGCTTCCGGATGGACGGTGGCGCCTATGCAGAACTTCGGGGCGACTTTAAGTTCGTTGCCTCCCATGTCCGTCCCCGATTCCAGAGTCCTTATCATCTTCAATAATTGCACGGAATCCAGGTCAAAAACGGGCTTGGCTTCTTTATGGTCGCCCACATCAACCGAATCTCCGGTGAGGCAGAGTACATTAACAATGTTTCTGGAGTAAGCCAGAAGAAGTTCGGCCTGTAGCGCCAGGCGGTTTCGGTCACGGCAGGTCATTTGCAGGATGGGCTCACCGCCAAGCTCCTTAACTATCAGACAGCCCCCTATCGAAGGGAAACGCATCACGGAACTCTGATGGTCCGTGATATTGATAGCGTCAACCTTATCCTTGAGTAGCTCTATATGGTGGACCATCTCTGAAACATCCACACTTTTAGGAGGTCCGACCTCTGTTGTCACGATAAAGTCATTTGAGTTGAGTTTCTCTTCAAACAACGAATTAGCCATCGCCTTCTCCCACAACAGTATCTACTTTACTCATGATTCTTCTCGGTCTGGGAATTGTCCGGTAATTCCGGGGAGGGTAATACCGGCGCATTTTATCCAGCTGCTGCAATCTTTCCAGGCGCTGGTAAATCAAAATCCAGGCGCAGTCCATATCTTTATTGGCTTCACATTTGCCGTTCTTGACGCCGGCACAGGGACCGTTGAGTATGCCTTTGGTGCACCTGGTAATAGGACAGATACCGGCGGTGTCTTCCAGTCGGCAATCGCCACAGGCGGCACAGCGCTCATCCCAGACACCCGACTCCTTGGTCATGCCCATGAAAGAGGTATTAACACCGGGCAGCACCGGCATATCCGGGAGACGTTCCGCTATGGCCTGCACACCGATGCCACAACCAAGAGATAGAATAACGTCCACATCAGCTGTTTTTTCGGTAAGCAGCTCCAGGAATTCGGGGTCGCACTGCCTCTTCAAAGTATGTTCGGAAAAGGTGTGAGCCACGTCTCCGCTCCTTGCCTGCGCCAGTTGCAATGCATTATGGAGAAAAGAGACCTCGCGCTCACCACCGGCGTCACAGACTGTCATGCAGGTACCGCAACCGAGTATTAATACTCGCCCATAAGGAGCAATCATTCGCCTTATCTCTTCCAGGGGTTTTTGTTCTGCGACTATCAACTTTCTACCTCCCCCTTTATTACCGAGGCTAAACGGAGAGCACTTATTTGCTCAACAAACTTATCCAGTTCCTCGGCAGGGTCTTCCGCGGTGGTGCCCAGGGCGAAAACCTGGAGTCGCTCAGGCTCGAGGCCAATTGGCTCCAGTACCTTTCTCACCTTCGCCACACGTTGTTGCACCCAGTAGGTGGTATTTTCACGGGCACATTGTTCCCCGCACCCGGCGATAAAGACCCCTTCGGCGCCTGTCTCAAAGGCAGATAAAATGTGAGCCGCCTCTACCTTGGCGACGCAAAGAACCGGTACAATACTGACGCCAGCCTTGGCACTCCTCCACAGTCTGGCCAGAGTGCCGGTGCCGAAGAGTCCGTACTGGCAGCAGAAACCAATGATGAGCGGCTTGGTTTTCGATTCGACAGCCGATTTTATGGTATGACCAAGCTCCTCGGTTACCTGACGTCGGTCAAACGGCTTTCTCAGGACTATCGCCTTGGCAGGGCACTCGGCCACGCATATACCGCAGGCCTGACACTGGTCAGCGGGTATACGGATGGTACCGCTGGCGTCCAGATAAGGCACGTGATAAGGACACACCCTCAGACAGGTAAGGCAGGTTGCACACTTATCTTGAAACAGGATTTCCACGCCCACACCGCACCGCAGACACCTTCGAGCTTCGTTGATAGCCTGTTCCCAGCCGTAAACAAGCTCAATAGTCTCGAAGTCTTTTGCCCTGACTTCACTTGCCAGACTTGGCGGCTCAACCCGCTCTATCTTTCTTATCATCTCTATTGTTTCCGGCAGCAGGTCTCCGCTTAACTTTTCCTTGGCCTCTTTGACAGGCAGCGGGTACCTGTGCTGGAGGTAATCATCGATGCGAAGTGCCGCGAGTCTGCCAGCCGCCAGCGCCTCGGTTACCGTAGCTGGTCCGGTGACGGCGTCACCCCCGGCAAAAACCCCGACCCTGTTGGTGGTAAGCGTACTCGGGTCAACCTGAATCGTGCTGCCTCTGCCCATGCGGACTCCAAAATCGTCCGGGGTCTGGGGCGCCTGTCCGATAGCTGCAATCAGGGTATCGAATTCCTCTCTGAATTCGCTGCCCTTGACCGGCACGGGCCGCTGCCGGCCACTCTCGTCAGGCTCACCGAGCTTCATTTTAACGCAGGTTACGTTTAACCTTTTATTTTCGCTCTTAATTTCGGTGGGTGTTACCAGGTACTTAATGTCTATTCCCTCTTCCAAGGCCTGCTCCACCTCTTTGGGGTCGGCGGGCATCTCCGCACGGGTACGACGGTAAAGGATGCTTACCTTTTTTACGCCCAGACGGGTAGCCGTGCGCGCCGCGTCAATGGCTACATTTCCCCCTCCCACCACGGCAACCTTTCTTCCCAGGGATGGCTTCAGACCAAGGTTTACCTCGCGGAGAAAGGTTGCCCCGTCTATGACACCGGGGCTTTCCTCTCCCTCTATCCCCATCCTGAGGCTTTGATGGGCGCCGATAGTAACAAAAATAGCCTTGTAGCCCAGCTCAAACAGCAGGTCCAGAGATACTACCCGGGTATTCGTCCTGATTTCGACCCCCATGCGGGTTAATCTCTGGACTTCAATATCCAGAACTTCACGCGGGAGCCGATACTGGGGAATGCCCACACGGAGCATACCCCCAAGGTCGGAATGAGCTTCGAGGATAGTCGCGGGATAACCGGACTTTTTAAGGTAGTAAGCACAGGCCAGACCGGCCGGCCCGGAGCCTACTATGGCAACCTTTTCTTCATGCGTAGTCTCGGCTTCAGCCCGGACCATCCTGTCCCCACCGAATTCCACGGCGAATCTCTTCAGGGAACGGATGGCGATAGGTTTGTCTACCTGAGAGCGCCGACAGGCATCTTCACAGGGACGAGTGCAAACATAGGCGCAAATAGAGGGGAACGGGTTGCCCGTCCTGATAACCTGCAGCGCTTCCATAATCCTGCCCTGAGAAACCAGCCCGATATATTCTCGGATATCCATGTGCAGGGGGCAGGCATCCTGGCAGGGAGGTACCAGGCTATGGTCCGGAGCATTTTCCAGACGGTTTTCCGGGTAGCTCTTGTTGACCATATTCATTAGTACCTACCTCGAACCCTGTTGAGTAGCGACAACCGGTGGCTAACTGATTATTTTATTATGCCACTGGACTACCGACGTTAGGCAATAGGAGATTTAATGGAAAGTAGGGGGTGACGCCTTCGGAATATCGACCAGGAAATACCCTGATATGCTCCTGGGGAAAGTACTGGTCATAGCCGGATTTGTGACAATAAACCAGGGGGGCTCTATATTGTGCTGTTATATCGTAATAATCCGCTTGCGAATGGCATACTTAATAAGGTCGGTTCGGCTGTGAATGTTGAGTTTGTTCATCAGGCTGCTTTTATACCACTCCACCGTCTTGGGGCTGACGATAAGTATTTCAGCGATTTCCCGGCTGGTATGTCCTTCCGCGACCAGTTTAAGCACTTCCCTTTCTCGGTCTGTCAGCTGCTGATACGGGTCTTGTTCCCCTTCCGATGGAATTTTCTGCTGGTATTCTTCAACCAGAGCCGTGGCGGCTGTAGAAGAAAGGTAGGACTCTCCTTTGTAGGCGGCCTCAATGGCCGCAGCAAGTTCCGAAAATGCCGACATCTTGGTAATAAAGCCGCTGGCACCTGCCTCGATGACGGGGATGACGTATTCGCTGTCGTCATACTGCGTCAGCGCCAGCACTTTTATTGCCGGGAATTCTTTTCGCAGGCGGCGCGTGGCTTCCAGTCCACCCATAACAGGCATGGCCAGGTCCATAAGTACCACGTCAGGCATGAGATGCCTTACCTTTCCCAGCGCTTCTTTTCCGTCCGATGCCTCACCGACCACCTCAATATCTTCAACAAGCGCCAGCAGAGAACAGATTCCGGCCCGTACGAGGGTATGGTCATCAACTATCAGCACCTTTATCTTCTTCATCGGTCACATCTGCGTCAGCGGGACTTTCACGGTTACCTTGGTACCTTGTCCCGGTCGGGAGTCAATATGGCAGTGACCTCCGGCCAGGCTTACTCTCTCCTTAAGGGTGAATAAACCCGCCCCCCGGCCACTGGGGTCAACGCGAGTCAATTTTTTCACATCGAAGCCCTTGCCGTCGTCCTCTATATATAGCGTGCACTCTTTTTCATCACATCTCAGTTTAATTAAGGTAGTCTTAGCCCCGGAATGCTCGAGGATGTTGCCGATTAATCCCTGGGCGACGCGGAAAAGGGTCACTTCAACTTCCGGGGGGAACCGCTCGTCCGTACCCTTGAACTCCGCAGATACATCAATCCCTTGAGATTGAAGCGTATCCTTGGCATAGCGGTGGATAGCCGCCGGCATACCGAGTTCGTCCAGTAAGCTGGGCCGGAGTTCCTTCATGAGTCGCACAATTTCATAGCCCGCATGAACGGCAAAAGAGTGCGTTGTTCTAACCTTTTCAATAAAATCAGCATCTCCGATACCCTTCATTTCCGCGATTGTCATAATAGCCTGCAGACTCAGGGTCAGACTTGTAATTGCCTGGCTGGTTTCGTCGTGTAATTCGCGGGCGATTCTCTTTCGTTCCTGCTCCTGTGCCGTCAGAGCATGTTGAAGAAGGGCACGGTATCTGTCGCCCGCCTGCGCCAGCCGGTCATAAAGCCTTGCCTGCTCGATGGCCGTACCCAGATAGTCACCAATCGACTTCAGCAGAGAGACATCGTCGGCAGCGAATCGATTTGCCACGTGGCTGGCGATATTCATTACTCCGGTTACCTTGTCCTTGGCCTTCAAGGGAATGCTGACAAATCCCCTGAGTCCTTCTGCCAGTACCAGGTCGGGCCGTGTAATACGCGGGTCCTTGGAGATGTCTTCCACTACTATGGGCTCCCCGGCTTCAGCCGCTTGTCCCGCTATGCTCTCACCGAGCGAAACCTGTGTTTCTTCAGTGTATTTGGCGGATAAGCCCCGTTGTATACGATAGCTCAGGGTTTTAGACTCTTCGTCGAAGAGCAGAATTCCTCCGATGTCGCTGTTGATAAGCTCAAGCACATTATCCAGGGCGGTCTTTAAAATGGTATCCAGGTCGTATAGTCCGCTTACGGCGCTCGAGATATGGTTCAGTGCCAGAAGCTGATGATGCCTCCTCAAAATCTGCATCTCGAGCTCTCTCTCCGCGGTAACATCTCTCCTCGACTCGACTATTCCCCTGGTGTTACCCTGCTTATCAAGAAGGGGATACGCCGTAATCTTTACGTAACTATGAACTCCATGCAGGGTGACCGGATGAATAACCGTCATCATGTTGCCCGTTTCAATGACCTGTTGAAGCGGGCAGTCCCATAAAGGCTCGTGGCAGGGGCCATCCCTGTTATGAAAAACTTTGTAGCACAATTTACCAATAGGGGATCTGCCTTTTCCCTGATATTTGTTAAGCATAGCGGTGTTGGCGAACCTGACACGGTACTCGGGGTCGACTACCAGGAGCTCGTCTTCCACGGCATCGATTATTTCCTGCAGGTCAGCTTTCAACCCTGTGTCTTTCGTACTCTTTACCGCTATTTTTTTCATGTCCCTATTTGCTTTCACCTTGTATAAAATAAAATACAGCGACATCCATATAATGTCAAGATGAGTTAAGCTTAGACATTTACTGATGATAAGACACTTGACTATGGTAATAGGCAAGGACTGAACAAAGCGCTAAAAGGTGCAATGGTGAACATTTTGCAATTCTGTTGTAAATCCAGAACACTCAAGAGCAACCGGAAATTCATAAAGCATTATAATTGGATACCAACCATCGTATGAATCACCATGTCTTGACAAACGCGTCAGTCTTCAGTTATCGTGCATTAGGTTCTACTACTTGCTTTGTCAGAATAGTACTCCGTAAATCCGTACTAAATTGTTGAATTTAATGTGGTTTTCGTTAGGTTTTGGAGATATAACATGACTAATATGGCAGAAATCAACACAGCAATAACTCGTGGTGTTATCATAGCTGCTGGTGATGGAGACCGCATGGGTGAGCTGACGAGAGATCGCCCTAAGGTGCTATTACCAATAAATGATAAAGGAGAGCCATTGATCCTCTCTCCTGTCCGGGCATTGGCTGCAGCTGGCATAAGGAATATCGCAATCGTGGTGGGATACTTAGGATACGAAGTAAAGCGTAACCTGGGAGATGGCAGTCAGTACGGGGTAAATCTACATTACGTGGAGAACCCGGACTACCTCGGCGGCAATGCCATCTCTGTCTGGAAGGCTAGGTCATGGACTGTGGGAGAACCGGTCATCTTATGCATGGGAGACCACATAATTGAAACCGACGTCGTCTGGCGCCTGCTGAGTACCAAGGTAATAACTGATACTCTTTGTGTTGAATATCGGCCGACACTCAATCACGATATCGAAGAAGCGACCAAGGTGGCCTTATTCGAAGACGGCAGCATTCGGGATATTGGCAAGGAGCTCAGGCGTTGGGATGCGCTGGATACTGGCGTTTTCCTTCTCACCGAGAGGTTTTTTAACACGGTTGAAGAGCTTGCCCGATGGCGCGGTAATAACGTCGAGATATCGGATGTCATCCGCTTTATGGTGGCACAGGGACACCGTTTTAATACCTGCGACGTGAGCAGTTGTTCCTGGATGGATATCGATATCGAAGAAGACCTGAAACTAGCACAGTCACAGGGGGCATTAAATGGCCGCCGCTTATGATGGATACGTCTCCCGATATATAAACCGCAGGATATCCGACCCCATAGCCAAGCTCCTTGCCCGGACCAGAATAACCCCGAACCAGAT
>DAOVRI010000005.1 GCA_030628245.1 Dehalococcoidales bacterium | reverse complement strand
CATCGGCGGACACCCCCGTGACCCTCTATTGGAGCAGGCCAGAGAACTGGCCAGGCAGCACGAAAATATCTCCACGTCTTTCCTGCAGCGTCGACTGCACATCGGCTACCCGCGGGCGGCGCGCCTCATGGAGCAGCTTGAGGCAGTCCTGCAGAAGGAGCAGGAAACAGAAGAAGTGGAAGAAGATGATAACGGGGACGAAGATATTTTATAGGCATATTGAGAACAAGACTACCGGTCAAGTACTTTAGAGGGAGGTTGATATGGATATAGGTCAAAATATGACTTTTTTTGAGGGACGAATGGAAATATTAATGGAACAAATTAGAGACGCTATTTATGATAATGCAACCCAGACAAAAGAACTAGCGGATGCAGTTAAGAAACTGGCGAATTGTGTTAACGATAAATATACTGTACCAAGCATGAATATCAAAAACACTGACTAAAAAAGTAAATAAACTGGTAAAATTGAGCATCAGTCCTCGGTGCTGGCTTGAAATAAGCTATTTTTATTATCCAATCACCCCGAATCCCCAGAATACCACCATCACGATTCCCGCTGATAGCAGCGCGCCTGCGGCTACCTGGGCCGGCGAGTGCTGATTCAGCCTGACTCTCGACCAGGCCACCGGCGGCAGCAGTAATATCGTCAGGGCCCCGGCGGCGCCGTAGACAACCGTTATAACGGTCACGGAAGCAGCCGTGAAAGCGGTGTGCAGGCTTATCTTCCAGAAGCGGTTTATCGTCATGAAGACAACTATCGCCACCAGTCCGGCGGTGAACGTAACGGCCAGCAATTCCGGGGCTTCAAAATACCATAGTATGCCGCAGCCGATGGTGGCCGGCACGCTTGCCAGAAGGTAAATAATGTTTCTCTGCTGGCGGGGGCTAACGAAGATGCCGTCCAGCTTTTTCTGCCGAACCATGTAGATAACGACGGCAAATATCGGCAGCACGCTGAGAGCTATCGAAATTGATGACCATTTCAGGGCTTCGCCCGCGCTATTGGTAGACTCCACGGCGAGCAGTATGATTACGATGAAGCTCACCAGAAATGGATTCAGTATGTCGGAGGTCAGCTTGGCCAGTCTTTCTCTCATTGTCAATCAGGTGTTATACTTACATTAACCTATACTAACCTATTATCCCGCACATAGGCAATAAATCGGGAGTTTGAGAGCATGACAGTCATAGTAAACGACGACGATGTACGTATAGAGACAATGCAGCTGGGCCCGTACGGCACCAACACCTATATCGTTGTTTGTCAGGAGACGCGGGATAGTCTGGTAGTGGATACCTCGGCCACGGCGATATCACCACGGTAAAGAAAGCCAAAGAAAAATACGCTGTCTTCGCCTCCCGTCCTCACAACCCCAACCTCTGTGGGGATGCCCTCTGGCTTTCTTCCTAGTACCGCAGCTCGATGCGGTGGAAGGCTTCGGCCAGCTCGAATTCTTCTCCCTCTGCATTCATCCTGGCCCAGTCGCGCATGCGCTCTCGCATCTCCGGAGGTATGTCCCCCACCTGGCTCTTGTGGCAGCCCAGGGCAGCCAGCTTGGTATCGAAAGTATCCGTAACATCCAGGCGGTAGTTGATGTCGTCCGAAGCCCAGAACCACATCTCCCTGACTTTATGGGGTTCCAGTCCCTCGTCAAGCAATTCCGGATAGGAAAGGTGGTCCCTGGCGTACGGGAAAACGGCGTCCAGCGCCACCTGCCCGGCGATACGGTGGTCGCGGTGCCACATGTACTTACGGTACGGGTCCGCCGTCACCACGGCGTAGGGCTGGTAGATGCGTATCACGCGTACGAGCGCTTTCCGGAGTTCGTCGGAATCTTCAAGGCTCTGGTCTGGGTAACGCAGGAAAACGACGTCGCTGACGCCCAGCAGCTTGGCCGCCGCCATCTGTTCCTGCTCACGGATTCCGGCCAGCTCTTCCGGCTTCATATTCCTGTCGCTGGTGCCTTTATCGCCATTGGTGCACACCACGTAGACAACCTTCTTCCCTTCCCGTGTCAGTCGGGCTACCGTACCGGCAACACCGAATTCCGCGTCGTCGGGGTGTGGTGTCACCACCATCAAATAAGTCTGATTATCCATAACAAGTGAAAGCTCCTTGATTAAGGGTGGATACTGTAATTGTATAACATTCATCAAGTTGGTACAATTGTAGCCAGAGGTCTCCGAATCCAACATGACTAAGTCCCCTTATAATATCAGGAATTACCGGCCCGCCGATTTCAATTTCTTTGTCCTGTTGTATATCGAAGCCGAACGGCAGGAACCTATCGGCCGGCCGGTCACACCGCAGGCTATCGCCGAGAAGCTGTCCCATCCTGACTTTTCTACTGAACGTGATTTACTGGTTGTGGAGGAGACCGGCGAAATCATCGGCTTTGTGGATATGTTACCGGAGCTGGATATTGAGCGGGTTATCGTCGACTGCTGGCTGCGGCCGGAGCACCGCCGCAAAGGACTAGGCGGAAAACTCCTAAATTTCACCATGAAACGCGCCGGTAAACTGGGAGCCAGATTTCTCCATGTTAATGTAAGGGAAGATAATGCCGTTGCCGGGAACGTGCTCTCCAAACTGGGATTCGATTGCGTTCGCCGATTCCTGGAATTGAGACTGGACTTGAACAAAGCAGACCGGCAGGAGATGGACCGGGCCTTTTGCAAGTGCCGTCACCTGCGCGAAGGCGAGGAAGAAATGCTGACGCAACTACAAAATCTCAGCTTCGCCGGGCACTGGGGATACAATCCCAACACCGTAGAAGCGATGTCCTATCATATCAGCCTGAGCCACCGTTCCTCGAAGGACATCGTCCTGGCCTGTGAGGAAGACGAAGTTACCGGCTACTGCTGGACGGAGATAACCTCCGGCGGACAGGGGCGGATTTTCATGATTGGCTCGGCTCCGGATTACCGCAGCAAGGGCATAGGCAGAAAATTGCTGCTGGCCGGACTGGCTAACCTGAAAAACAAAGGCGCTAATGAGGTCTGGTTGACGGTAGACAGCGAGAATAAGGCGGCCTGTTCCCTTTATGAATCGATAGGATTCGAGTTGCAGACGAATTACCTCTGGTACGAAAAGTCGGTAGATTAGGCCACCGGTGTCATCTGCCTGTCCGTTGACAGGCTCAGTTCACTTATTACACCCTCGGCGATATTAGCCCAGCTATATCTATTTATAGAGTCCCTTATGGAGAGGGCGGAGTCTACATCCCCGGGCGGTCTCGACAGGAGCAAAGCTATGCCGTCGGCGAGGTTCTGAGGTGTGTTCCCGTCTACCACGTATCCCGTCTCACCCTGGCGGATAATGTTTTTCAGGTCGCCGACATCCGCCGCCACCACCGGCGTGCCGCAGGCCAGCGACTCCAGCGCGACCAGGCCGAAGCTTTCGTAATAAGAAGGCACCACGCAGACATCGGCGGCGCTGTAGAAATACGGCAGCTGCTCCTGCTTTATCAGGCCTTGAAACGTAACCCTGTCCTGTATCTTTAGTTTCCCGGTTAGTTTCCTTAATCTCTCTACTTCGCTTCGACTGTACTCGTCGCCGCCGATTATTATCATGCGCAGGCCTTTAAAATCTTGCAGACGAGGTATAGCCTTTAGAAGCTGGTCGACGCCCTTCAGTGGGTCAATCCTGCCGACGAACAGGAGAATTTTCCCATTGGTCAGTCCCAGTTTCTGCCTGGCGGCCATCCTTGCCACCGGTTGAAATATCTCCATATTGACCCCGCAGGGCACAATACCGATTTTGTCCGGAGGGGCTCCGTAGCGACGTATGAGTTCCTCTTTTTCTCTCTCGGTAGCCACGATAACGCGCTGGCAGTCGTTCACCGCTTCCCTTTCGGTGACGATGCGAAGCTCGGAAGCATCTTCTCCGATGCCGATGGCGTTTTTCACGGCGCCCAGGGTATGGAACATGACGACGTGAGGCACCTGCCACCACTGCTGTAGATATTTGCCCACCCATCCGGAGAGCCAGTAGTGGCTGAAAATAATGTCATACCGGAGCCCGTTATTCTTTCGGAAATTCTCCAGGTTACAGGTAAATTCCGGCAGGTAGGAATATACCGCCAGTTTGTGAATTTGCTCTTCCTCTCCCGCCTTGAGGTGAATAAGCCGTGCCTGCTGACCCAGGTCGACAATCTGACGGTCGGCCGGGTCATGGGCACGGGTATAGACATCCACGTGATGTCCCTGTTTACCCAGTTCGTGAGCCAGTTCCCGGATATAGACGCTCATGCCGCCGGTGTCCCTGGCTCCCAGGTCGCCTACCGGGCAGCTGTGAGCGCTCAACATAGCTATTCTTAATCTGTTCTCATCCATGATTTCACTATCTCTCGATTCTATTTAATTGTTATCCGGCACCTATACAGAGGAACCTCTTGACCCCCCAGGTGGTATTTGTATGTTTCCGCACCTTTGAGAAAGTCCCATTTCTTTTTACCCTTCTCAATGCTCTCTTTAAGACAGAGGACTTTGCATAGTAGCCCCACGCTCAAATAGTTGAACCGGGGGTCATAAGCACTATTATACAGGTAGTGTACGTCCTTATAGTCGAAGCCTATGGTCATGGCGGCTGGCTGGTTGTCCAGCTCGATAATGCCGAACCTCAGCAGCCCAATCTCGGCCATAGCTTTGGCTAAATACTTAAAGAATGATTCCATCTGCGGAGTCATGAAATTAGCTTTGTCTTCCCGGCTCATCGGAAAAAGCTTCAGAAATAATTCCAAATATTCTTCAAGCTCCTGGCCGGCCTCAAGACAGCGGTGCTCTACATTGCCTGCCCCCCATAAACGCCTTATCTTGCGCTTTACTTCGTGACGCTGCTTGGTACTCAACATTGCCAGGTACTCGTCCCAGCCAGACGGCAAGCCCATCTCCAGAGAGATATCCTCCTGTGTATTGACGACCTTATACCCTCGTTCAGCGGCTGCTTTTGTAAGGCTGTTAAGCACCGTGGAATCCGGACGTACATGCTTCAGGTCCAGCGACCTGATATCGTTCTTTTTCAAATCATCCAGAAGTATATTAAAGAAATCACCCTCCATGCCGGGTGTAATAATAAAGTCCAGATAATCACAGACATCGGTATCACCGATAAGAAGGGCTGTTTCCCCTTTTACCATTAGCGGGGCGATACCGATGATTCTCTCGCCCTCTCGCACCGTGCGTACGTACAGTTCGTTTCCGGAGCTGAATACCTGCCACCAGACCTGCAACCAGGCCGGTAAAACGAACACGGAGGGCCAGTTGAGATTTTGCCTGGAATCCGTCCAGTAAGTGTCAAGGTCGGCCAGGCTATCTTCACTAATGGTGTAACTCATGTGCCTCTCTAATAGTCTAGCATGTTAATACTGGACTGGCAAAAGGACTATTATCACATGGTTTCGCTGCGAGATGTGTATCGTTGACAAAAAAGAGCCATTGCAGTAACCTTTTAGCGAGCCGGGTTTCACCTACCGTAAAAATAGTTACAGGAAAGGATAATGAAATGGCCAAGCGAATCATTCTTTATAATCTGGCGGAACACGTGACCGACGAGGAGTTCAAGGATTACGTTACCAGTGAAAAAGGCCCCCTGATTGACAGCCTTCCGTCTGTCAAGAAATACGAACTGGTCAAGATAACAGGTTCAATGACGGGAGAGATTCCCTATAAATACTGTGGTATTGTGCATGTGACCAGCATTGACGAATTCAATCAGAAAGCTGCTGTAACACAGGAATATCAGGACTTTTTGAAGAAATTCGGGCCGATGGTGTCAGACCTTCTGATGCTTTCCGGGGAAGAAATCTACTAATCTGACAGGGCGCGATTTATTTTCAGAGCGCGTGTCCTTTTTTAGCTGTACGTGTACCTGATTTAAAGGGCCAGAGCAGAATTAATAAAGGGGGTAGTTATGCATCTGGAGCATCTCTTCACGGAGGACCAGCGTCAGCTGCGGCAGACTCTGAGGGATTTTACTAAAAAAGAGATTATACCCATCACCAGACAACTGGAAGAAGACTATAGTCTGGTTGAGAAAGTCCATCAAAAACTTGTTGATATCGGAATTCAGGCGTCTGGATACCCTGTTGAATATGGCGGTGGTGGCATCCACTCCATGACCAATATGGCTATTATCGCCGAGGAACTGTCCAAAGGTGACGCCGGCATGGCCCTGTCAGCTTGCTCGAATACGGCAGGTGCGGGACCGGCCGCCGCCGTCGGCAACAAGGCGGTTCTGGACAGGTTCGCGCCTCTTTTTTGTCAGGGAAAGTTGGCCTACGGTTGCCTGTCCATGACTGATGAAGCTGGAGGGGCCGATACGGAGAACCCTCTGCTGCATGGCGCCGGCATTAAGACAACCGCCAGGCTCGAGGGTGACGAATATGTCATCAACGGCAGCAAGATGTGGCCGACTCATGGGGGGATAGCGGAGAGCTATATCACTTTCTGCAACACCGACCCCAGTATTGGCGATGATGGAATTGCCATGATTATAGTTCCCAAGGATGCCCCGGGGCTAACGTTTGGCAAGCCGGAAAAGAAGATACTCTTTAAGACGGTTATCAATGCGTCTGTCTACTACGATAATGTCAGGGTACCGAAGGAGTACCGGGTTGCCGGTCCCGGGATGGACGCCAATTTGTGTTATATGCTTACGACAATAGCCGGTTGGTCCGGAGGGGTCCAGGCCCTGGGTATTGCCGAGCGAGCTTTTGAGATAGTGCTGGAATATACCGGTACACGCATGGGGGGATTCAAGCCGGTAAGGCAGCACAGTATCGTGGCCGGGATAATTGCCGATATGGCTATTGGTATCGAGATGATGAGGGCCAGCCTCTATAATCTGGCTTTTATGTATGACCATCCGGACATATACACCCCGATATACGGCGCGCCGTGGTCGAAGGAATTTATAGCCAAGGGGGCCGCCGCCAGGGTCTTTGCCGCTGACAAGGCTGTCGAGATAATCAACAAGGGCGCGGAGTTACTGGGCTCGATGGCTATTTCCGAGGACTTCCCCTACGAGAAGTGCCTGAGAGATGTGAAGATATGCCAGCTCTGGCTCGGGGGACAGCAGATATGTCGCTATAAGGTTGCCCAGGGTTATTATGACTTAAAGAACTGGGCTTGAGTGCGTTCTGGTAAAAATAAGGTCTTGGAGAAAGGAGACAAATATGGCAAAGCAAATTATTCTTTACAATCTGGCGGACCATGTGACCGATGAGCAGTATAAGGATTATGTGGTTAATGAAAAGGGCCCGCTACTGGACAGCCTGCCGGGGGCTAAGAAGTTCGAAATGGTTAAAATAACCGGCTCGATGAAGGGAGAGATACCTTACAAGTATGTAGGTATCATGCATATTGATGACATGGACTTATTTAACCGTGAAGCTGCGCCTTCAAAGAAATTCCAAGACTTCGCGGCTAAATGGAGTACCATGGTGAAGCCGGACTTTCAGACCCTGATAGGTGAAGAAATATATTAGTAGAACGGGATTCAGATAAGCACGCCGTCGGTTAGATTGGCAGTATGTATATAGGTCTCTATACTGGGTTCTCCTTTGCAGATATCCAGGACAGTGGTTTTATACGCCGTCGATTTTAGGTACGCGTCAAAATCCTCCTGTTTTTCCCATATCAACATAGCTCCCTGGGCGGAGGTCTCCGGGTCCATGAGAAAGAATTTCTCCCTGAGTCCGGGAATCTTGCGACAGCCTTCCACCACCTGCTGGATGTGTTTTCTCGCCACATCGATATCGGCTAGCTGCTTCCTGACTTCGTCCTTCAATTCGAATTTCACAATAGCGGCTATCATTCCTGCCTCCTTACGAATAGCATTTATGTTGTTTTTATCCTTTTCAGGGGAGGAGGTGCTCAAGGTGGGGAAATTTATCTTCTGCATGGGGGAATATCAGGGCTTTGGTAAACGTACTATTGAAATCCGGCTCGACGGTTAATTCCACGTACTCCACCTGCCTGGCCATGACATCGGCCTCTTTCCTTTTAGCCACGTTAAGAAGCGCTATACGAGCGCCATCGCCGGCGGCGTTGCCAACCGCGTAGACATTTTCCGGGGCGCAGTCGGGGAAAAGACCGATAACGGACGCCGATTCTTTATCGATGTAGCTTCCGAAGGCCCCGGCCAGAACTACCTTGTCGATTTTATCAATATCGAGTCGATTCATCATAGTTTTGGCGCCGGAATACATGGCACCCTTGGCAAGCTGTATCGCCCTGATGTCTTTCTGGCAAATGACGATATCATGGTCAATGGATGTTTCCTTCGCCCAGGCAATGACGAATTCCGGCCCGCTGCCGCTTTTTCGTGAACGGGGTGATTCCAGTCTGGAATTAAAACGCCCGCCTTTATCAATGATTCCCGCCAGGAACATCTGAGCGGCGGCGTCGAATATCCCCGAGCCGCAAATTCCCCGGGCGCCAATATTCTTGACCTCGGTATTCCAGCGCTCGTTGCCGATTACCTTGAACTGCACCTCTCTGGTCTCCGGGTCTATCTTCAGTTTCTCGATGGCCCCTGGAGCGGCGCGCATACCGTGCTTTATTTCAGCCCCTTCGAAGGCAGGACCGGTGGCACACGAGGAGGAAAGCAGCTTTTTGCGATTTCCCAGAATCAGCTCGCCGTTGGTGCCGATATCTATAATAAGCAGCATCTCATCCTGGTTGTAGGGTTCTTCGGCAATAAGCACCCCGACATTATCCGCACCGACGAACCCGGCCTCTATCGGCAGGACATGTACATAAGCGCACGGCGCTATCTTGAGTCCGAGGTCGCGCGCCTTGATATCCAGAGAGTGATGCACACTCGGTGCAAAAGGTGTCTTACCAAGATACTGGGGGTCGATATTCAGGAATATGTGGTGCATGCAGGTATTACCTACCACGGTCATGTCGATAATATCCGAGCGCTTTATCCCCGCCCTGGCCGCGGCCCGCCCGGCAATCTGGTTGAGCCCTTTAATAATGGACCGGTTCATCTGTTTCAAGCCGCCTTTACCCTTTACGGCATAGCTGATGCGGGACATTACGTCTTCGCCGTAAGCTACCTGCGGGTTCATCATGGCGTTAGTGGCCAGTACCTCGCCGGTGGTCAGGTCGCAGAGATATCCGGCTACGGTGGTTGTGCCGATATCGACCGCCAGGCCGTAGCCTTTTGTAACCTGTCCCGGTTCTATGTGGATAACTTCCTTTTTATTCCAGACCGAGACGGTGGCTTTCCAGTTACCCTCCCGTACGATATTCTGCAAATTCAGCAGCACGGGATAGTCTATAGTCAGGTCACGTAATTTGTATTTTTCGGCAAGTGCCCCTTGAACGCGCTCGAAGTCGCCGAGAGTATCGTGCAGGGTGGCGTTCTTGAGTTCGACATAGCACTTCTTTACCGCCGGCTTGAGCTTGATATCTCGCATGGTGGCCTCCTTGCGTACCACCTGCTTGCCCTTCCGACTCTCCTCGGGAACAAAAACAACGATATCGCCATAGATACGGGTCTGACATGCCATCCGGTAATTCTGGCGCAGCTGCGACTGGCTCAGGAATTTCTCGTTGGCTTCGCCTATGGTGGCAACGGACGCTATCGACGATTTGATTCCATATTTGGCGAAGTAGCCTTTCTCAATCCTGACCTTGCACTTACCGCAGGCGCCTTTGCCCCCACAGATACTTTCTATATCGGCACCCAGTTGCTGGGATGCCTCCAGAATGGTAGCGCCATCATCCACCTTGCCGCGTACGCCGCATGGCTGGAAAACGACCATGTGTCTATCGTTCTTCATCACTCACAATCTTACCACGTGGAAGCTGATTACTTCAAAGTTGCATATCAGGAAGTACGACGAAATTACGTGCAGTGTAATTACCATGTTTTAGAGTATATTGTGGTATATCAGGAATGCGTCGAAAGCTGTTCCAGGTGATAATCAACGCCTCCGAAGCTGAACTCGCTGGCTCTGGCTTTCTTGGTATAGTAGTGCAGGATATGGTCTTCCGTGAAGCCGATGGCTCCGTGAACCTGGTGGGCCGAGTTCATCACACGGCGGCAGGCCTGGCTGACCCAGGCTTTGGCAATGGCCACTTCTCTGGCGGCTGGTAGCCCCTTATTTATTCTCCAGGCCGCCTGATAGGTGGCGAACCTTGAACCATCAATATCGATGAGCATATCGGCGCACCGGTGTTGGACGCTCTGAAAGGCACCTATGGGATGCCCGAAGGCTATCCTTTCTTTGGCATAGTCCCGCGTTATATTCAAGGCCTGCTGGGCTAATCCGACCATCTCGGCGCATCTGGCCACATTGGCTTTCTGGAGAATCTTTTGCGCGTAAGGCCAGCCCTTATCTATCTCTCCCAGGACATTATCTCCAGATACCTTAACATTATCGAAAGTCACTTCAGCCTGCTTGTCGCCGGAGATTGTTTTCAGCGACTTGCAGCTTACGCCTGGAGTATTTATGTCAACTATGAAAAGGGATATCCTCTCACGGGGATTTTCCGCTTCGCCGGTCATGGCGGCGCAAATCAGGTAATCAGATACGTGGGCATCGGTCACGAAGAGCTTTACGCCGCTGATAACAAAGTCGCCTCCCTGCTGCGTGGCTTTCGTCTGAATAGCATCGGGAGTGTATTTGGCCAATTCTTCTGCCAGGGCCAGCGTTATAATAGTCTTACCTTCGGAAATACCAGGCAAAAATTTCTGTTTCTGCTCATCGCTGCCAGTCTCGATAATGGACGAAGCTCCCAGGACGACGGTAGAGAAAAAGGGACTGATGAAGCAGGCGCGTCCCATCTCTTCCAGCACCACGATTAAGTCCAGGAAGTCCCCTATACCTCCGTAATCCTCCGGAATGGAAAGTCCCAGCAGGTTCATCTCCGCCAGCTTTTTCCACAGCTCCGGAGTGTAACCCTTCTCGTCACCGGCCATTGCCCGCAGGACTTTATCGGTATATTCACCGGTCAGAAAGTCTCTGGCCAGTGTCTGCATCATTTCCTGCTGCTCGTTAAGGGCAAAATCCACGATTGTCCTCCGTTTTATGGTTTCCCGTATTATCGTAGTCGAGGCAGGCCCAGTCCCCGCTGGGCGATAACATCCCGGTCTATCTCGGACGTGCCCTGCTCCAGACTGTGACCGAAGGAGCGCAGATAGCAGGAAGGTATCCTGCCGTACATGGGCACCCGTGCCGACTCCCCGGTGAGTTGACTGTACTGCCCCAGCAGCTCCATGCCGAACTCCGAGACCCGCTGGAGAAGCTCGAAGCCATACATCTTGCTCATGGCCGATTCGTAATTGGGCACCGTGCCACGACTCTGCATCCAGGTGACGCGGTAATGCAGCAGGCGGGCCACTTCACAGTCGGCTCTCAGCTGGGCTAAGCGATTTACCATTATGGGATTTAGCAGGTTGTTATCCCGTGCGTATTCCGCCAGGTCTTCGAGATAGGTACCCGCCACGGCGTAGGCCGTGTCGCTGGTGCGTTCGTAATCGAGCAGCGACATGACCACGTAAAAACCCTTGTTCAATCCGCCGACGATATTCTCCTTGGGGACACGCACATCATCGAAGAAGACCTCGTTGAACTCGTGGTGCCCCGCTATGTTGATGACAGGATTGACCGTTATCCCCGGCGTTTTCATATCGACCAGGAAAAAGGTAAGCCCACGGTATTTCGGCGTGACCTCACGGTCGGTCCTGACTACCAGGGCATTCCAGTCGGCAAAGTGACCGTTGGTGGTCCATATCTTCTGCCCGTTGATGGTAAAACAGTCTGCATCTTCTCTGGCGAAGACTTCTATGGATGCCAGGTCGGAGCCGTGTCCCGGCTCGCTGAGGGTCTCGCACCAGATGACCTTGCCGGAAGCGATACCCGGCAGGTGCTGCTTTTTCTGTTCTTCACTGCCCTTGAGCAGGAGTGCCGGGGCAACGATGCCGGCGCCGATGGAGTCGTAGCCCGGCGAATGATACCGGGACAGTTCTTCCCGGAGTATGAGGCGGTAAAACGGCGAGGCGTCCTGGCCACCGTATTCCCTGGGCCAGTGCCGGGAGAGCCAGCCCTTAGCCCCCAGCTTCTCCGCCATCGCCCGGTGGACCTGTATCCAGTCGTGTTGGGCGGACATATCGAAGAAGGTCAACCGCTTTTCCCGGTATTCCTGCGGGACCTCTTTTTCCAGGAATGCGGCTACCTCTTTGCGGAAAGCCTCTTCTTCGGGAGTGAACGTAAAATCCACTACATATGCCTCTTACTTGCCGGTGAACCTGGGCGAGCGACGGTAGCTCATGGATGTCAGGCCCTCGTTCAGGTCTTCGGTCAGGGCGATATCACCCGAAATCGCGGCCTCGAGGTACAGGGCCGTCCGCTGGTCAGCCTGGGCGCCGTAGTGAAGCAGACCTTTGGCCAGCTTCTGAGCTAACGGGGCACCGTTCGCCAGCTTGGCGGCAATTTCGTCAACCAGGGCATTGAACTTATCCGGTTCGGCAATAAAGTTCACTATACCCCAGTCGAGGGCTTTCTCGGCCATGACCGGGTCGGCCAGCAGTATCATCTCTTTAGCGCGCGCCCATCCTATCAAACGTCCCAGGCGCTGCGTGGCGCCCGCTCCGGGCAGCAGACCCAGGGTAATTTCGGGGAGACGCAACTGGGCTCTGGTGTTCATTATCCTGATATCGCAGGCCAGGGCAAGCTCCAGTCCGCCGCCCATCGCCGCGCCGTTGATAGCCGCAATTACCGGCTTGGGATAAGTTTCGATTCTGGTAAACACCTCGTGAGGAGCCTCGCTAAAATTGAAGGCGTCATTCATCTGCCCGGTTGCAAACGCCGAGACATCGGCACCGCCGCAGAAATTGGCGCCGGCTCCGGTGATGACGATACACTGCACGCCGGTGTCTTTCTCAAGCTCACTAAGGGCTTTGTTTATCTCCGTCATGAAGTCGGCGTTAAAGGCATTGGCGCGATTGGGCCGATTCAGCGTTAACCATGCCACTTTAGTTTCCTTGTTGGTATCCAGCTTGACGAACTCATATTCTCCCGGCCCGTAGGAATAAAAACCCTCGCCGGTCTTCCGTCCCAGCTTTCCCTGTTTCACGAGCTTGATTATCACGGAAGAGGCCTTATATCTATCTTCTTTATTGTATTTATTATAAAGTCGATTCAACTCATCTAATATCTTGTCGAGTCCGGTGCTGTCGGCCATCCTGAGGACACCGCGCGGATAGTTCAGGCCGAGAAGCACGGCCGTGTCTATCCCTTCCCGGGTGGTGGCATCCATTTCAATCAGCTTGGCGGCCTCGTTGACCGCTGTCGCCAGCACGCGTATCGGGTCGAAGTCCACGCCGGCGTTCATGGGGATTTCATTGGTCTTGCCGTCTGCCCAGTCGTAGTAGCCCTTGCCGGTCTTTTTACCGTAGTTCCCTTCTTTGAACAGTTTCGTGAGTACGGGAGCGGGACCGTAGCTCTTTCCCATCGTCTCGCCGAAGTACTCCATGACGTGAAACTGCGTGTCGACGGAACCGCCGCCGAGTGCGTCCTGGAGCTCCAGCATGCCCATCGGCAGTCCCAGCTTGTACTTTATCGCCGAATCTACCTCAAAGGGGCTCTTGGCTTCGCCCTGCGCCAGCGCCCAGTCGGCTTCGTTGGACATGTTGCAGAATATACGGTTGGCGACGAACCCGGGAACGTCCTTGACGTGGACTACCGCACGTCCCATGGCTATAGCTACCTTCTCGGCTATCTTGATGGCTTCATCGCTGGTGTTGGCACCGTGTACGATTTCCAGCAGGGTCATGCGATACGGCGGGTTGAAATAGTGCGTACCCACGACCATCTCCGGCCTTTTGCCGGCCTCTGACATCTCGGCGATGCTTAACGAAGATGTATTTGTGGCAAAGACGCAGTCGTCCGGGCATAACGCGCTGACCTCTTTCAGGACGCTCTTTTTCAGGTCCATTATCTCCGGCACCGCTTCGATGACGATATCGGCGTCCTTTACCGCCTCTTTGATGTCCACGAGGAATGTCATCCGACTCATGTAGTCCTTCT
This sequence comes from Dehalococcoidales bacterium, assembly GCA_030628245.1. Lineage (GTDB taxonomy): Bacteria > Chloroflexota > Dehalococcoidia > Dehalococcoidales > RBG-16-60-22 > JAFGPF01. Next base: position 5,524 of record DAOVRI010000005.1, on the reverse strand, counting down.
TGGCTTCCTCACTTAATCTACCCCGGCTGATTCTTCTATCGTAGTTGGCCTCTATTACCTTGCGGCCGTTCTCCAGGAATTTGTCCTCGATATCGCGGAGCTTTACATTGAAACCGGCTTCGGCGGCCAGGGCGCCGATCTGCGCACCCATACCACCGGCCCCGAGCACGGTGACATTCTTTATCTCTTTCATGACTTACAGCCCCTTTCCGTCGTTTTTTATCCGGTAAGTTGAGCTTATTTTTTCATAGGCTCAAAGGCGTAGAAAACCCTGTCGCATATCTTGGTTTCCTTCTTGACCTCAATCGGGTGAGAAGGGACATCGAAGACGACGAATTGTACCTCGTCCCCTTCCTTGAGTTCACCTTCTTTGCAATTGACGATGCGTCCCAGCAGGTGCTTGAGAGGACTATCTTCGCCGAAAGTAAGCCAGGCCATAATCAGCGGGGACGGAAAACCGAGGGGGGCACCAGCCTGGGTCTCCGTGAGCGTAACCACTTTGGCTCGCTGCGGCAGCTCTACCCATTCCAGCTCATCGGACCAGCATTTGGGGCATATCACACCGGGAGGAAACGCGATATGACCACATTTTTTACACTTGGTGGTCGTGAATTTGCCCGCCTTGAGATTATCATAAAAAGGATATAACCTGTTGAATTCCTGGCATTCTAACGGCCATATATCCATTTCCGCTACATAGGTGCCGTCCAGGGCGGGCGTTCCTACAATCTCTGCTTTATTTTCATCAGCCATTTCTCTTCTCCTTATATAAAACTATGGTGTCTTCTATTCAACAGGTTCCCGGCCATAGATGACTACGGTATGCTGGGCGCAGGTGCCGCTCAGGTTGTGTGTCAGGCCAAAGTTAGCATCTTTTACCTGGTGGATGGCCCGACCCTGCAACTGTTTGCATATCTCGATTGCCTGGCGAGCGCCGGACGCCCCGAAGGGATGTCCGTACACGAGGAGACCACCATCGGTATTCGTCGGGATTTCACCACCCATATTGATGGCGCCCGATGTCACAAACGCGCCGCCCTCCCCCTTCTTGCAGAAGCCCAACTCTTCAAGCTCGATAACTTCTGATATACTGAAGCAATCATGCGTCTCGGCGACGTCGATATCCTTGGGGGTAAGTTTGGCGTTTTTGAAAGCCACCTCGCCGGCTTTCTTGAGGTGAGGCCATTCGGCCAGCGTATCGCCGGGCCAGCCAACCGACATGCTGTGTGTTGCGTGTTGCCCGGTGCCGCGTAGATATACCATGGATCTATCCGTTAATTCCTTGGCTCTCTCTTCCGAGGCGATGACAACCGCCGAAGCGCCGTCGGAAAGTGGGCAACAATCATACAGGCCGAACGGGTCGGCAATAATCCGCGCCCCCAGCGCTTGCTCCATCGTCAGAGTTCTGCCGCCGAAATGGGCGTTGGGACTGTCCGTACCATAGGTATAGTTGGTTACGGATACGTGCGCCATCTGTTCCTTGGTCGTCCCGTAGCGCTTCATGTGCATCTTGGCAATCATGGCGAAGAAAGGCGGTGGCACTCCCAGTCCCATGGCCGAATCCCAGTCATGGTCGTTGACTGCCAACTGCGTATAGTTGGTCTCCCATCTCTGGGGCATATAAACCTTTTCCGCCCCGGTCACCAGGACTACCTCGGAGATGCCACTTTCTATCAGCCCCTTGGCGACGATAATAGCGGAGTTTGAGCCGGCGCATAGCGTGTCGAGCCGGATACAGATGGAAGTCGGCGAAAGACCCAGTCGATGAACTACCAGGGGGGCGGTGTTAAGCGCCGATGAATGTCTTCCCGCCATGGTAGTGGCAATGATAAGGCCATCGATATCAGTCGGTTTCAGTGCCGGAATGTCGTCGGAACAGGCTCTCATTGCCTCCTGAAGCATGTCAAAAATCGTTGCCTGCCTGACTCCGAATTTACTCGTCCCCCCGCCGACAATTACGGCTTTTTTCTTCTCTGCCATACGAATATCTCCTTTACTTAAAGTTTGACTTATACAATTATGGAAGTTACGAACCGGTATCAATGGCAAAACAGCCGCCACAACTACCACCCTTCAACAACCCTGTTTTCCACGTATATTTTACCAGAAAACGCAGTCCAGCGTAAAGTGACGACTTCCCGGTTCGGTCACGCCGCAATAGAGCCGGGCTTTAATAGGTGATATAACTCGGCAGGAAAGTGGCAATCTGGGGAAAGGCTATTAGTATGATCGTACAGATAATCAATGCGGCAAGGAAGGGAAATATCCCCTTAAAGATAGTCTCGATGGGGATATCTGGAGCAATGCCTTTAATTACAAAAACGTTTACCCCTACCGGCGGTGTGATTACCCCCATCTCGCCCACCAGGACTATTATCACCCCGAACCATATCAGGTCAACGTCGAGGGCGATAAGTACGGGGAAGATGATAGGGACGAGGAGAACGATGAGAGCCATGGCATCCATAAAGAAGCCGCCTATAAAAAATATGAGTGCTATGACCCCGATAACGCCCATCGGTGGTAGAGGAAGCCCCGCTATCCAGTCAGCTAGCATGAAAGGTATCTTGGATATAGCCATGAAGTGACCGAAGACGGTAGCCCCGGTAATAATGAATATAACCATACAGGACGTTCGCAGGCCGTCCTTACAGGCCTCAACAAACCCTCGCAAGCTAAGCTCTCGTCTGGCAAGACCGATGATTAAGGCACCAATGGCTCCAATTGCCCCGGCCTGAGTGGGGCTGAACCAGCCGAGAAATAACCCCCCGATGGCCAGAGCGAACAAAATTGCCGTCTCAATAATTCCTGTAGTCGCCTTCAGCTTCGCTTTCCATGTGGTTGGTGCTCCCGGGGGACCGGAGGCAGGATTGCGCAGGCAAATAAAAAATACCGTTAAGACAAAAAATATGCTGAGAAGTATCCCCGGTATTATCCCAGCGACAAAAAGCTTGCCTATAGACTCCTCAGTCAATACCCCGTAGACAATAAGGACGGTACTCGGTGGGATAAGAATACCCAGTGTACCGGCGGCGGCGACAGTACCGGTGGCCAGTTTATCATCGTAGTTATACCTCTTCATCTCCGGGAGCGCTACCTTGCCCATTGTCGCCGCCGTCGCCGCCGTCGAACCGCATATGGCAGAAAAACCGGAGCAGGCAAGCACAGTAGCCATGGTCAAACCACCGCGTAGCTGCCCTATCCAGACATAGGCCGTGTCGTAAAGCCTCCGGCTGATTCCCGAAGCATAAGCGAAGGAACCCATGAGGATAAACATCGGGATAACAGATAGCGGGTAAGAAGCAAACTGGTCGAAAATATCCCGGGCGAGAAGAACGAGTGACGGTCCCGGGCCTGATAAGTACATAAAACCAAAAAGACCGACAAAAGCCATGACGAAAGCAATCGGCATCTTGAGGAGAAAAAGGATGATAAGAACGACGATGCCAGCGATGCCGGCGGTAACCGGGCTCATCTTTTTGCCACCTGGCCTAAAGATTTAATTAGCTCAATGAAAAACACCAGACAGACGGGAATACTGGCAAGAGCAACCCCGTAAGCGAAAGGATAAAGGGGTATGTAAATCGTGGCGGTGGTCACTCCCCAGGCTTGAAAGGAGTAACCTAATACAGTAAGACGCCAGATAATAATGATAAAGAGGCCCAGCCCAAGAATGGAAATAATGCTATTAATAACCGCTTGAGTACGCTGCGGCAGCCTGGTAATAAAAAACTCTACCCGGACATGCCGGCCGACAATCAGCGCGCAGGCGCAAGCAAACGCAATAGCTACAATCTGGGAAAGCATTACGATGTCAATAGCACCGAGAAGCCGCCAGGTAAACAGTTTACCGCCAACTACATCGATGCTGGTGACAAGCATCATCATGAGCAGCCCGGCAATCCCTATCCACTCGAACCAACCACTTAGCCGACTAACAAACTTTTCAAATTTGTCTAACCGGGTAGTTAACTTCACGCTATTGAAACCTTGCCCCTGCTCTTTTAAGACTTCGCCCGCTGGCATTATTGAATGCGGGGGTAAAACCCCCGCATTCAACCCATGGCGATACGGTATTGATATGCGTACCAGCCCATCAAACCTGAACTCCCAGGTTCGCGAGCCTCATCTTCCCAATCGCTAGATGCCTTCGCTTAGAGGGTCAGCTATTTTATTTCAGGGCCTCGGGTTTCACCTCTGGAGGACCGGCTGCTGATGGTATACGCAGTGCTATCTGCTTCGCCGTCCAGTAGTCAATCCGCTCCTTTATGAATGAAATCCAGCCTTTAACCTCTGCCTCGGTATAACCTTTCTCCACCATCGCGTCTATGTAATTGCCTATTACCGGTTCGACAGCTGCCTGGAACTTTGCCACCTCAGCCGGGGGCAGCTCAATAAACTCGACACCATGCTCCAAGCCAGCCGCTTTGCCGACGAAGTCTATGGAGTTCCACATCAAGATATAGCGCTCCTTATACTCACCGACAAGCTTGTCAAAGATGCCTTTAATGTCCAGCGGTAGCTTGGCATAGCTGTCCTTGTTCATCGCAAAGTAAAAGGGATAGGGATTGTTGATTTGCCAGACTGACGTCTCATATTTTACAACTTCAGCAAACTTGAACGCTTTGAGCGTTTCAAAGTTTGAAGACTCCCCATCGATTACACCCTTGGCGATGGCGTCGTAAACCTCCGGCATCGGCGTGGGAGCCGGGGTTCCACCCAGTGCTTTAATAACTTCGCCGGCAAGCCCGGGTGCTCTTATGGTCAGCCCTTTGAGGTCTTCCAGCTTGCGTATTGGAGTCTTGGAAGTGGCTATGCCACTGGGGGGGGAGGTATTCATCCAGAGCACTTTCACTCCATCAAATTCCTCGGGGGTAAATTCACGGTAGAAATCATTGAGAACTTGACTGCTTACCCAGGCACTGGGATAGCCGAGAGGCAGACCAGCACATTCGGTAACGGGCATGCGCCCCGGGGTGTAATAAACATGGGAGTAACCTATATCAGCAACTCCATCAAGTATCCCGTCAAACATCGCCGGAGGTCCAAGTAATGACCCGCCAGCAAAGTAATCAACCTTCACCCGCCCGCCGGTGCGATATTCCAGCTCCCGACAAAACTCTTCTATCACCACGGATTGGCCGGCCGGGGCAGGAAAGAAATTAGCTACCTTTAGCTCTGTAACTCCCGTTGTTACGGGCGCGGCCTCGGGCGCTGTTTCTTTGCAGCCACTGAAAACCAGGGTACCTAACATTATAACCACCAGTGCAACTAGAAGAAACTTCTTCACTGCTTCCTCCTTATAATTAAGCTATAGTTAAACCTGCTTAAATGATAATTTTGCGTATTTTCTTATAAATCCCCTTATATATAAAAGTCAAGAAAAAAAGCCCATTACACCATATTATGGAACAATTAATGATACCCCCAAATTTGACACACGCTTTGAATAACCATTAATATTTAGAATGTCGGCTGTTTTATTATGTTTGTAGAAAGGAGATGATGCATGGCAAAAGGCAAT
>DAOVRI010000212.1 GCA_030628245.1 Dehalococcoidales bacterium | reverse complement strand
CTTATTCTGTGAAGCAAATACTGTCAAATTGCGGTACGTGATTTTACGAAGCAAAAAAACCCTTTTTGCATCCGGTTAATGTTCACGCCTCACAAAGAAACCGACTGATTCTACCCGATATATATATCGACCTTGGCCGGCCCGGCCAGCTGATTGAGGTCGTTGGTGAAGGCAGACCAGTCGTAATCGGTGCGGCGCCGGTACTGGTAATGGAGACTGACGCGGTCCTCCAGTACAGACATCGTCTCCAGCCTCAGGCCGCGCAGTCGCTCCTTAAGAAACGCGGAGAGCTTTCCTTCCAGGTCCGGGTAGGAGGGCTGGTCTACGGAAATCATCAGGTGGGCCCGCCCGAACACGTTAAATCGATTTCGGGTCAGCCAGTGAATACCCAGCGCGATGAACACCAGGGCGAAGAGAATTCCGGTTACCAGAAAGTTATCGGTGGCGGCACCGATTGACGAAGCGATGAGTAAAAGGAGAAAGCCGATTTCCGCCGGGTCTTTTACCGGAGTCCGGAACCGGACGAAAGATAACGCCCCCAGCAGACCCAGCGACAGCGGTATGGATACCTGGATACCCAGGAAGAGCGCCGTGATAGCCGGTCCGCCGATGATAAACATCCGGTGTACCCCGGCCCCGATGTGCCTCGAGCCGTAGAACAACTGGTACATCAGGTACGTTACGATGGAAGCCGCCAACGAAAACAGGATGGCGACGACAGCTTCCCAGAGTCCCACCGGCGATTGCATTCCCTCGATGAGTTGCCAGAGTTCGTCAAACATGCTATATCCTCCTTTTCATCTATAACTCGACCATTCTGCCCGATGGTGAGAAACGAGCCACGCTGCCGGGCTCGGTAAAATGCGCTTCAAGACAGTAGCCATACTTGGAAAAGCGACTCCAGTCCGCGTCCAGCAGTTTCATGCGGCGGAGAGTTACGGGTAATTCCAGCCTGGGCCCCTTGACCTCGATGACGCCTCCCCGCAGCCGCAGTTCTCTATCCCGCCTCCCCAGCTCCCACGCGACTACCGAGGCGCATATATCATAGTCGAAGGAGACCCTCACGCCAGTCTGCATTTCATTGAACCGGTGGCGCTGGTACGATATCACGATAATCGGTTTCAGCGGTTTCTCCGGGAAGAGGCCGAATCCGGCCAGCGTTTCCATAAGCTCCGTCTTGCTTAAAATCCCGCCGCTCAGGTTCCCCGGCTCCAGGCTTGGCGCGGGGACCATAAACTGCTGACGCTGCTTGCTGCTGGCGAAACCTTCCCTTATTTTACGCTCCACATAGACCGGAATCTCTCCCTGTCCATCGGTAATATCGCCGTACCAGCGGATGCGTACCTTGTCCTTCCTGAAATCACCCGCCGCCGACCGCTCGTACTGTTCGAGGTCAACGTTGTCGAAGTAAAGACTGTGCACCCGGTCCTGCGGGTATTCCCGGTCCGGACGGCATACCTGCCGCAGCATGGCGTAGGCAAAGCCGATATTCCTAGGCAGCACCGTGAATTTCCGTTCGAACCTCTGCACCGGCGCTACCGGGCTGACTACCGCTTCGTTTGCTGATTTATCGGAAACTTTTATTTTAATTACCTCCCGATATACGGCGTTATCTACTGCCAGAAATCAAACATGTCCACCATCCACATACTGCCGCCGTTACCCTTGCCGCTGCCGGAGCCGCTCGGCCGTTCCCCGTTGAGCTGCTGCCGCACCGATTCGTGACGCGCGATAACAAAGGTTCTCAGGCCGAGAGAGTTGGGGCCGAATCCGGGCTGACGGGGCGGTTGCTCGCACATCAGAGGGCCGAAGAGATTTTGCAGGAATAATTTATATGTACGCTCTCCCAGGCATTCTTTAACCTGCTCCATGTCTTCCGGACTTAATTCAAGTGACATCAGCATAAAAAGGTTGTTCACGCCGAAGTTCCGCAGAATGCAGGCGCTCACTTTATCGCTAAGGAAGAAGGGCATCATCGGCGAAGGCCCGCCGGCCATCCATCCCTCGAACAGGTCGGGCGGCCTGAGGTCTTCGGTTATGCAGCGCTCCCAGTCCTCGAAGGCGTAGAACATTTCCGTATCCGCCTCGGCATAGGGGCGTACCATCTCGACCAGACGGTCGATTCGCGGCAGGACGACGTCCAGAGAGAAGGGACCGTTCATTGTTTCTTCGATATAACCGTGATATCTGTCCAGGTACGGCGCGTGAGACAGCAGCCTGTCTACCAGGGGAAACCTGTACATCTCGCCGCTGGTGGGTTCGTCGATATAGTAGTTAATGCAGCCGTCCTTCTTGATGCCCAGATTGAACGTTCCGAAAGCCATGTTGGTATCAAAGGGAATGGGGGTAAATTTACCGTTAACTTCATAAAGATAATTATTGTGGCCAATGCCGATGTAGTTATCCAGGTGTACGATAACCGCCGATACCGCGATGAACCTGAGCGTCATATCGACATCCAGCACCTTTTCTATTTCCTGCGGAAATGTTTCGTCCGGCTCGTTATTGAGAACATTGAGAAATTTGAGCAGTCCGGTATAGTCAGGGTTGTTCTCGTTGGTTTTCAGCATCATCCCCTCGAGATATGTTTCCGGTATTCTCATGGGCGGGAGACCGCGAACCATATCTCCTTGGAGCGGTGGTATATCCTTATAAGCGGCAACCAGGTCCTCCTGTCCAAGAGCATAGAGAAGGTCAATCAACGGCGCTCCGCCGATATTGGTATACATGATAGGGTCCTGGCGGGGTATTTCGGGCATACCCGGGAAGCCAAACTTCCTGCTGTTGTCTTT
>DAOVRI010000080.1 GCA_030628245.1 Dehalococcoidales bacterium | reverse complement strand
TGCCCCCCTTCACTAAGAAGGAAATACGCCTCACGGCTTGTAGTAGCCTAAGCCCTGCCCCTAAGCGTTTTTCACTATGTATCTATTTCTTGCCAGCGTGGTCATCTGCGTTAGATTTAGGGTTGAATGGCTTCTGCAAGCCTGGAGCTTTATCCAAACCTTTCCCAGGAACATCTTTGAGGATGTAAGCTTTAGGTGGCCATTCTATAGGATGAAATACTCCGTAGTGGGAACCGGGGCTAATTGTTGTTGATAGGCCAGCCTCGGGGGTGTTGAGCAAGTTGATGCGTAGAACGGTGAAATATGATTCCCCATCTACCATGGAAGGACTTGCCGTCCAAGTGTTCCCGGGGTCAAACACATTGGTGGGGTCGAAGGTGAGTGTATAGCACTTGTTCGTCTTGTCATAGGTGCCATCTGTCTTTGACCCATCTTTCAGTTGCTGCATCGCAAGATAGATGGTCCACTGGTCAGTATCCGCTTTTTGGGCACCGAATGTTTGAGAGTAGCCCTCGCTTGCCTTCTCCAGGGTAAGGTAGCACCAGTCGCCTACGGCCACCCCACCATCGTCGTAGGTGTAGCCGCGCTCCTCCAGCCAACTCGCCTCCATGATGGGTTTGTCTCCCTGCGCTGGAACACAAGGAGTCGTTTGGCTTGTCTCAAAGTGACAGTGGTCCCAGTCCCAATCTGGATTGGATTCGTCATAATTACCCAGGTCAATGTCAAATGATACTGACGAGTTAGGGCCATCCCATGTGACTCTCTGATTCGCATCCCTTGCTGGAGGTGTTTTGACAACATATGTTTTCTCAATGCCGGAATCGTAAAGAATGAATTGTCCCCAGTAAGCTCCATCCTCAATAACCTTACTATAAGCCCCGCCATTAGCATAGCAGCTGATGTTGTAATAGAATGGTCCTGGGCCACCTTGAGCGACTCTAGCAGCGGCGATTTCTGCTGCGGTAAATCTTGCCCATCCACCGGCATCTATATTCTTATCCATGATGACCCACGGAATGCTGTTATTCGGCCCCCAGAGCTTTATATGCTCACCACCTGAGCCGTCAAAGGGTACGCCGGTGCCTATGTCAACCATCTGAACATTGATATCGCCAGCTCCCGGGTCTGCCGCCGCCGGCACCGCCGTCACCAAGCCCAGAGTGAGCAACAGCACCAAGGCAAACAAGATGCTAAAGATTTTCCTTCTCATACTATAAACCTCCTTTATTTTTCAGCTTTCTTTTATTCACCCTGATTTTCAGTAGTAATCACCCCCTTACACAAAAACCGACCCCTTTCGGTCGGTTTCACTATTGGCTCCCCGTCACCCAAGTGCCCACTTACAGGCGACAGCTCAACGCCCCCCTTACATGGTTACGGATATCAACTATAAACTATGCACCTCCAGTATAATTGAAAATATAAATGAAAATAAAGGAAGAACAGGCAGATAATTCTAAAAATTTTCTAAAAATTATGTAAAGATACCATAAAGCTGATTCCGGGGCGGATATATACCACGCTCAGATGGCGATTCTACATGAAGCCCTTGGAATATCAAGCTCCCTCTACCTTTTTTCTTTCCGGCAGATCGACTTTCGGGCCGTAACGGCGCATCCGCCATTCCTTGAGGCAGTGGAGCACTTCCCCATCGGTGATATCATGCCAGTACCGGTAGTAGTCCGATACGTAGAATCTCGGCTCGGTGCCGACGGTGCAGGTCACGACTCTATCGGCAACCTTGCGTATTTCCTCCGCCACGCGCTCCGGCCCCACCGGCACCGCGGCAATTATCTTCTCCGGCTTGCGGTGGCGCAGCGACTCTACAGCCGCCCTCATGGTATATCCCGAAGCCAGGCCATCATCCACGATTATCACCGTCCGGCCGGTGATAGAAAGCGGCGGCCTCTCCCCGTGATAGAGCAGGCTGCGGCTGCGGATGTCCGACCTTACCCGGCCTACCTGATAGTTAATCTGCTGCCGGCTCAGGCCGGCCTGCTTGACCACTTCCTCGTTGAGAATCGTGGTGCCGTCATCGGTTACGGAACCGAACCCGCCTTCGGGACTGAGGGGCAGCGGAATCTTGCGCGAGATAACAAGGTCGAGGTCGGCACCGAGCGACAGGGCGACGCTGAGAGCCACGGCGACTCCGCCGTTGGGGATACCCAGCACTATCACCGATTTATTGGCGTATTCTAAAAGCCTTTCGGCGAGCTTGCGTCCGGCGTCATAGCGATTCTCAAAGACAGGCTCGGCAGCGGAATGGCGCATGTAACTCTCCTCCGTTCTACCCGTTAAATCATTCTATCAACCTGAACTCGTTCACATCCACCAGGCCGAGGTCGGTCAACCTCAACTCCGGTATTACCGGCAGCGCCAGGAAAGATAGTGCGGCGAAGGGTGCCGGCAGGGTTGCTCCCAGAGCCCTGGCCGCCCGCTCCAGCCTCTCCAGTCCGGCGACCACCGTCTCCAGCGATTCGTCGGACAGCAGGCCGGCAATCGGCGTGGCCAGGCTGTCCAGCACTTTTCCCCCGGCCGCCACCACCAGACCGCCCTGCAAACGCTCGACCTCCCTGATGGCAGCGAAGATATCCTCGTCACCGGTGCCGACGACGACGATGTTATGCGAATCGTGGGCGGTGGACGAGGCTAAAGCCCCCCTTTTCAGTCCGAAGCCGGTCACCAGCCCGATGCCGATATTGCCCGTGGCACGATGTCTTTCCACCACCACCGCTTTCAGGATGTCCTGGCCAGTATCAGACAGGATAAACCCATCAACGACTCTCACTTTTTGAAGCTTCCTGCGGGTGATTATCTGGCCGGGGATAACCTCGATAACCGGCCGGCTCTCCCCGGAGGCCCTGAGTCTCAGCGAATCTATGGTAAACGGTTTAACGTTGACCGTATCGGTCAACCGATTTCCCGAAGGCTCAGGCAATTCAAACAGCGGTTTCCCATCCTGTGCCACCGGTCGACCCCGATAGAAGACCATCTCGATTTTAAAATCATGTAAATCATCGAGTACGATGAGGTTCGCAAAATAGCCGGGGGCCACTGCTCCGAGCCTGTCCAGACGGAAATATTCGGCGGCATTAATGGTGGCCAGCTGGATGGCCCGCACCGGGTCGAGTCCCAGACGGATGGCCTTACGCACGACGGCGTCGATATCGCCGTCGTGGAGAATATCAACACCATGGCGGTCATCAACCACGAAGAGGCACCGCCCGTAGGTCTTGTCCGTAACCAGGGGCAGCAGGGCTTCCAGGTTCTTCTCCGTGGAACCCTCCCGTATCATGACATGCATGCCCCGCCGCAGCTTTTCTTCTCCCTCGGCCAGAGCGACCGACTCGTGGTCGGAGTGGATACCGGCGCCGATATAAGCATTCAGGTCTTTGCCGGAAACCCCCGGAGCGTGACCGTCAACGACTTTGCCCCTTGCCGACTCTATTTTACTCAGCACCGCGGCATCACCAGCCAGAACGCCGGGGTAGTTCATAACCTCCCCCAGGCCGATGCATTCCTTAAACCGCAAAATCCGCCGTATATCCTCCGGGCCGAGGCTGGCCCCCGAAGTCTCCAGGTGGGTTGCCGGTACGCAGGAAGGTGCCATCAGGAACAGGTCGAACGGCAACCGTCGGGCGCAGTTCAGCACGTATTTAATGCCGTCCAGGCCGCAGACATTGGCAATCTCATGAAGGTCGGTTACTATGCTTGAAGTACCGTGCGGCACCACCGCCCGCGCGTACTGGCCGACATCCAGCATGGAGCTTTCCAGGTGGGTATGCCCGTTGATGAGGCCGGGCGACAGGTACTTGCCGTCCAAATCGATAACCTTTTTGGCTTCCTTATAGTCGCCCACCCCGGCCACTTTCCCCCCACAAACAGCCACGTTGCCCGTCTCAATCTCGCCGTTAAAGGTGTTGACCACGCGGGCATTGGCCAGAAGCAGGTCGGCGGGGGATTCGCCTCTGGCTACGGAGATTAAATGATTTAATGGACTCAATACTACTCCTCCAGATAACAGATATTGGGAAGATTGCGGTACTTCTCGTCGCAGTCCAGGCCGTAGCCGACCAGGAATTTGTCCGGTACGGTAAAACCCAGATAATTTATGTCCACCGGCACCCGCCGCCGGGACGGCTTATCCGTTAAAGCGCAGAGTCGCGACGAAGTCGTTTTTTTCTTTTTCAGATAGTCCATAAGGAAAGCTACCGTGATACCGGTATCCACGATATCCTCGACCACCAGCACATGCCTGCCCCTGACCACCGAGCGCAGGCCCTGTACCACTTTCACCTTACCCGAAGTCTGCCGGCCGCTGCCGTAGCTGGACAAACGGACAAACTCAATTTCCAGCGGAAAATCCAGCTGACGGACAAGGTCGGCCAGGAACATGAAAGAGCCTTTGAGAATACCAATCAGAAGGGGGTTTTTATCGTGATAGTCGCTGGTGATTTCCGAAGCCAGCCGCTTAACGGCGGAATCTATCTCCGCCCGGGGGAAAAGACTGTGCAGTTTGGCTTGAGAATCCATACCTAGTGGAATTATAGCCCTTACTGGCGAGCATGTCTATACTACGGTAATGAATAAGTATCTCCTAAATATAGCAAGGCTGGATACCCTTTCGGAATATCCAGCCTTATCCTGAGTCTGTTTCGTTTGGCTTCAGCTCCTCTACCTCCTTCACTCAAGTTTTACCAGGTGTCTTTTAGCCGGTTGTCTTGACGGCGGCTTTCTTCTCTCGGGCAGCCTTTGCCTCACGAATAGCGTGGACAATACCACCAACGTTGAGATACCATATGAAAGCTGCGGGGAAGAGGATTACCGGAATCGCCACCACTAACGCTACTATCAATTCCCACTGCATTGCCTTTCACCTCCTTATTTTATTTGTGCCAGAGCTTCTTTTCTAGCTTTGGCTCGCTTTTTTTCTCTGGCCCGGCTCTCTTTCCACACCGTTAAAATTCCGCTAATGTTCAGGAACCAGACGAAAGCTACTGGGAAGAGGATTACCGGAATCGCCACCACTAACGCTACTATCAATTCCCACTGCATTGTCTTTTACCTCCTTTTCTTATTTCCACTATTAGCTTACCACCCTGCCATTAAAAACAGCTTCCGCCGTGATACCTATTTACAATCGTCAAAAACACTTAAATTATTATGTGGTCACCTATCTTTTTATACTTACTGGTAACTGGCTTGAATTAAGTATAAATACGTAGCCAGAGGAGCGTAATGGAAAGAAAAGGGGCTGCAGTTTGATAATAGGCGAACCCCATGAATGGGCGTACAGGATAGCTTAGTTACTACAATTGAGAGGAATAAATGGGCTAAGTCTGTTCGATTTCCTCGGCGGCGAGATTTAACTTTACGTTCTTTTTTGTTACTTCAGCCACGTTTTCAGGTGTAAAGTAAATGGCACTGACATTATCAGCCAGACGCACCATGTATTTACGAGGCTCTCCCGACCAGGCATCCATAACGATATGGCCTACCTTGCCGAGAGGTTTGTTGTTTTTATCTACCACCGACATTCCGTATTCTATATCCATCTCAGTTCTCGTGATTATCGTTCAACGTTGGGGTTCGATGATTACCTTGAGCGATTCCTTTGCCTCAGTAACGAGTTTAAAGCCCAGTCCCGTCTCCGCCAGGCCCAGCCGATGGGTAATCATCTCCCCCACCGGAAGGCGGCGGGCATGAATCAGCTCAAGAGCCTCCGCGTAATCGGCGGGACTGCTGGCATAGGAGGTGGTTAACGTGATGTCGTTACGCCAGAACAGGTCGTTGATTGATAGCGGAATAGTAATACCGGGGGCGGTGGGGGCGAAGAAAAGGACAGTACCGCCGCGCTCGACCGAAGCCAGTGCCTGATTTACGGCCGTGACGGCTCCGGTGCAAACGATAACGAGGTCGGCCAGCCGTCCTTCATTCAGCTCGCGCAGGCGGTCGGGTGAAAACTCATCGGCGCCAATCGCTGTGTCGGCCCCGAACCTTTCAGCCGCCTCCAGACGGTAGGCGTTGATGTCCACGGCAACGATGAGGCCGGCGCCGAGCGCCCGGGCCAGCTGCACATGAAGCAACCCGGAAATACCGCTGCCGATTATGAGGACACTCTGCCCCGGTTGCAGGTTGGCCCTTCGCTGCCCGCGCAGGATACAGGCCAGCGGTTCGGTAAAGGTAGCCTCTTCATAAGACAGGTCATCAGGTATAAGAAAGACGCCGCGGTCAACGTTGATAGCGGGCAGTCGGACATACTCGGCGAAGCCACCGGGGTCGAAGTTGGTCCGGCGCAGGGTGTCGCAGACGGTCGGATTTCCGTTCAGGCAGTAATAGCAGGTGTTGCAGGGCACGTGATGGGCCACGGTCACGCGGTCGCCGACTTTATACGGCTTAACACCCTTGCCCACCTCCACGACCTCACCGGCAATCTCGTGTCCCAGTACCAGCGGCGCCCGGTCGAGTCGGTACCACTCCATGACATCGCTGCCGCAGATACCGCTGGCGACCACGCGCACCAGAACTTCACCCGCCCCGATTTCCGGTTTGGGCCTTTCCTCGATACGCACGTCCCGGTTGTTATACCATACAGCGACACGCATTAATAAATCCGGATACCTATTCTTTTTTGACGGTATCGTATATTTCCTGTGCCTGTTCCGGCGCGGCATCATCGTGCACGATGGCGCGTAGCGCCCTTATCATGGCCACAGGGTGCTCGTTCTGCCAGATGTTTCTCCCCAGGTTGACGCCGATGGCACCCTTCTGTATGCCGTCATGAACGAACTGGAACACCTCAAGCTCGGTTTCCGTCTGGGGTCCGCCCGCTATGACTACCGGCACGGGACAACCATTCACTACCCTTTCGAAGTTCTCGCACCAGTAAGTCTTGACAATCCGGGCCCCCAGCTCGGCGGCAATACGTGAAGCGAGTGCCAGGTAACGGGCGTCCCGCTTGTCCAGTTCTTTCCCCACCGCTGTTACCGCCATAACGGGGATACCGTACTTCTCACCTTCGTTAACGAGCTTTGACAGATTCAATAGCGATTCTTTTTCGTAGTCGGTGCCGACAAATATGGAAAGACCCATTGCCGATGCATTAAGACGTATTACCTCGTCAATATCGGTGGTAATGCCCTCATTGGCAAGGTCGGCCCCTACCATGCTGGTACCGCCGGAGACGCGCAAAATAATCGGTTTGCCGCCTACCGGGCTTATCGCCGAGCGCAGTACCCCTCTGGTAACGAAGACGGCATCGGCATAGGGCAATATCGGTTCGAGGGTTTTGCCCGGTGCTTCCAGCTTCCTGGTGGGCCCCTGAAAATAGCCGTGGTCAATCGGCATAAAGAGACAATGCCCATCGGATTGAATCAAACTTGCCAGACG
>DAOVRI010000019.1 GCA_030628245.1 Dehalococcoidales bacterium | reverse complement strand
TTCCTGGAAAGCCCTGGAAGAGCAGGGCATCCAGAAGCTGAAGAATTACGATGTCGATGGGCTGCACGGTCCGGTAAGCTATACGCCGGACGACAACCGCCTGTCGAAATCGGTACGCGTCTTCCAGGTACAGGGCGGCGAGATTGTACCGCTGACCGACTGGATTGATGCGCCGAAGGTCAGATACGAAGACTTCGATTGGTTCGGAAAGTAATAAAAGTAAGCTAAAAGCATAAGCTGGGGCTCCGCTGTGGCGGAGCCCCGCAACAGGGCAGAGGATAACTTAATATGCTCAAACTGAATAACATTGAGGTTACCTATCTCAATGTCATAAGGGTGTTGCACGGCGTTTCCATGACCGTGGAAGACGGCGCTATCATCGCTCTGCTCGGTGCTAACGGTGCCGGCAAGAGCACCACCCTCAAGGCGATATCGGGATTGCTCCATATCGAGGAAGGGGAAGTAACCGACGGCAGTATCGAGTGGAACGGCGAGAGAATAGATAAGAAAAACGCCGAAGAGATAGGTAAGATGGGCATTATCCAGGCACTGGAGGGGCGCCATGTCTTCGAGCACCTCAACACCGAGGAAAACCTGATGGTCGGCGCCCATAATCGCCACGACCGCCATGCGGTTAAGCAGGACCTGGAGATGGTCTACGAGTACTTCCCACGCCTGAAGGAGATGCGGCGGAATACGGCCGGCTACCTTTCCGGCGGCGAGCAGCAGATGCTCGTCATCGGACGGGCGATGATGGCTACCCCCAGGCTGATGATGCTGGATGAGCCATCACTGGGGCTGGCGCCGCTGCTGGTCGAGGAAATTTACGACATTATCCGGCGATTCAATACCGAGCAAAAAACTTCGGTCTTGCTCGTGGAACAGAATGTCCGGATTGCCCTGAGCATCTCGCATTACGGCTATGTCATGGAAAACGGGCGGGTAGTACTCGACGGCACCGCCGATTTCCTTAAAAATAACGAGGACGTGAAAGAGTTTTACATGGGACTATCGGCGCTGGGTACCAAGAAGAGCTACCGCGAGGTGAAGCATTACAAGAGGAGAAAGAGATGGCTGTAAAGAAGGACGAGTACTTTGACGAACTGGAAACGATGTCGCCGGCAGCCCGGGAGAAACACCTCAACAGGAAACTGATAGAGCACATCAACCATGTTTACAAATATGCCCCCGCCGTGAAAAAACTGTTCGACCGTGCCGGAATCAGCCCCGACCAGATTCGTACGGTAAAAGACCTGGAAAAGCTACCCGTTACCCGTAAGACCGACCTGGTGGATATGCAGAAGGCAAACCTGCCCTATGGCGGGGTTGCCGCCATACCCCCCGAAGATATCGAGCGTGTCTTTATTTCCCCCGGCCCGATTTACGAAATTCAACCTTCCAGCATCAAGTGGTTCGCCAGGTCGTTCTGGGCGGCCGGATTCAGAAAGGGCGACGTGGTTGTCAACACCTTCACCTACCACATGTCCCCGGCGGGTATCCTGTTTCACGAGGCCATACGCGACTGCGGGGCGACGGTGGTCGTGGCCGGCACCGGCAATACCGACCTCCAGATACAAATAATGAAAGACCTTAAAGTCACCGGCTTCGTGGGCACGCCCAGCTTTCTGATGACCGTTATCAAGCGGGCTGAGGAAATGAACTACAACCTGAAACGCGATTTTTATCTAAAGCGCGCCTGGTTCACCGGCGAGATGCTCCCACCTTCACTAAGGAAGACCTTCGAGGGAGACTACGATATCGACACATACCAGGCCTATGCCGTGACCGAGCCGGGCGGGGCCATCGCTTACGAGTGCCACCAGAAGTCCGGCATGCACCTCATGGACGAGTACGTTACGGAGATAGTCGACCCCGAGACGGGGAAACAGCTGGGACCCGGCGAGATTGGTGAAATTGTCACCACTCAGCTTTTTAATAAAAACTGGGGACTCATCCGCTTCGGGACGGGAGACCTGTCCTCATATATCACCGAACCCTGTTCGTGCGGTCGGACCGCC
Source organism: Dehalococcoidales bacterium (assembly GCA_030628245.1). Classification (GTDB taxonomy): domain Bacteria; phylum Chloroflexota; class Dehalococcoidia; order Dehalococcoidales; family RBG-16-60-22; genus JAFGPF01. The sequence continues at coordinate 12,295 of DAOVRI010000019.1, read as the reverse complement.
AGTCGCATTACCGGTATCGTCGGCAGGGCAGGGGACGCGGTCAAGGTAAGGGGCATGTTCGTCGTGGCCAGGCAGGCGGAGCAGGTGATTATGAGCTTCAGCCAGGTTGCCAGACACCAGCTAGTCGTCGGGCGGCGCCAGCACCGCGATGAAATGACCCTCAAAGTCGAGTTGAAAGACACAAGTGCGGATAAGGCAAAGCTTACCGAAGGCATTAACAAAAAATTCCAGGACACCTGCCGCATCAAGATAGACAAAATTGAATTCGTAGTGCAGGACAGCATCCCGGAGGAGAAACAGGGAATAGTTGACGAGAGGAAGTGGGAATAAAGCAAGCGCCGGCTACTTTTTCTCCTCGCCGAGATAGGCGGCGATAACCTCCGGGTTGTTTTTAATCTCGTCCGGAGTGCCCTCGGCAATCTTGCGGCCAAAGTCGAGAACGACAATCCTGTCGGCAATATCCATGACCACCCCCATGTCATGCTCGACGAGAACGATACAGCTGACGCCATCCCGCAGCACGGGGGTATCCGGGTAGGTGACACCCTGACCTTCAAAGATATCGATGATAAAGCGGGCGATATCTTCCTTCTCCTCGAGGTTCATACCCGCCATGGGTTCGTCAAGCAATAAGACCTTCGGTTCCAGGGCCAGGGCTCTGCCCAGTTCCACCCGTTTGCGCATTCCGTAGGGAAGCATGCCGACCGTCTTCTTGCGAATCGGCTCTATCTCCAGGAAATCGATGATGTCTTCCACGGTCTTACGGTGGGTGATTTCTTCCTTATGGGCCCACCCGTAATAGAGGGCGCTGCTCAGCGCGTTCTGTTTCATCAGGACATGCCGGGCGGCCATAATGTTGTCCAGGGTGCTCAGTCCGGTATACAGCTCGATGTTCTGGAAGGTCCGGGCAAGACCCATCCTGGCGGCTCTGTTGGGTCGGATGCGGGTGATTCTCCTGCCCTCAAAATAGATATCACCCTGCTGCGGCTTGTAAAAACCGCTGATGCAGTTCAGCAGGCAGGTCTTACCGGCGCCGTTGGGCCCGATGATAGCCAGGATTTCTCTATCCCCGATATCAACGTCGATATCAATCAGAGACCTGACGCCGCCGAAGGAAAGAGAGACGTTTTCAATCTTTATCTTGGCCCCGTTAGGGCTGTTTATTTCAGTGTTTTCTTTATCTGATATCGTCACTTCTCACCCAGCAAACTGTCCCGGTATTGAACCACTCTGGGGCAATCGAGTCCCGAACAGCCGAGCTGCTTGCCCGACTGCTGGCTTTTCTTTTTCATTTCCCTGGCCGTTTCTTTATCGGGTCTGGCATACTTCTGGTGGCCGGTACATCTCACCGTGCCGTCACCGTAAACCATCAACGTTACTTCATCGTCAACAGCGTCACAATAAATAGTCGTTGCGGTAATTTCCCAGTCGGCCATGCCTAAAGCTACGTCTCCCGTTCTGTTTGCTTTACCTATATTACTATTAATATGAGTGTAATTCAAACGGCAGGGTGAATAGTTGACATAATATATTAGCGACAATTTTACCTCACCACCGGCTCCTCTCCTACCTTATAATCTCAGTTCTTGCCGGCAGGAGAGGGGAAGATGAAGCACGGTTTTCTCTTGATATTGGGAGTCGATCGAGGTAAAATAGGTGAGGCGAGCAGGGGCTCGTAGCTCAGCGGCAGAGCGGCCGGCTCATAACCGGTTGATCGCAGGTTCGAATCCTGCCGAGCCCACTATAAAGTCGTAGCTAATATTCCGCCGAAGCCAGTAAATCGGCGCCTTTCTTATCCTCTGCCACGGCGTACAGGAGGTAGTCGAGGCTGATGGTATAGCCTTCGTAGTGCTGGCGGTCAAAGCGGGGGATTCCCCAGTCGTAAGCGATATTCTTATCGCCGGATTTCACCATCAGCCAGACGTGGTTGCTTTCCATGTACTCTTCGCCGGACATGTCCAGGTTGCCCACAATCGGCGTGGACTCAATCCCCAGGCTGTCAAAGTGCCGGTACATTTCGAGGGTGCCGTCATCGCAGTCGAAGGTCGGCGATGGTCCCGACAGAGCGGGGAAGATAACCGGACTGAGCCGGGGCAATGTCGCCAGGACCGCCATAGTAATGAAAATAAAAGTGAGAATCTTAAAGATTCCCCCGCTGAAACTACCCATACCGTTACTATTATAATCGAGCCTGCCGCCACGGCGGATAAATTTTATTAAGGTTTGATAAAGGTTTGATTAAGGTTTCATAAAGCGCGGCCCGCGGGTTGCATATCAGAGTCCGACTGAATATACTACTTGATGAGCAAAGGAGGTGTCCCATGAAGGTTTTAGGAATCGTCGGCAGTCCCCGCAAAGGGGGTAATACCGAGATAATGGTGGAAGAGGCGCTGGCGGCGGCACGCGAGGCTGGGGCGGAAACGGATATATTCCTGGTTTACGATAAGACCATAGCCGGGTGTGACGGCTGTCACAGCTGCTTTCAGACGGGCTCCTGCAAGATAAAGGACGATATGCAGTCGCTTTACAAGAAGATGGAGGAGGCGGACGCGATACTCTTCGGGACGCCGGTATATTTCCACAGCTATACGGCCCAGGCCAAGGCGATTATCGACAGGACCTTCTGTTACCTGAGGGACAGGCCGCTTAACGGTAAGGTGGCGGCGCCGGTGCTTGCGTTAAGGAAGGTTGGCGCCGGACAGACCCGCGTGCAGCTCTACGGCTGGTTCATGTCCCAGGGTATGGTGCCGGTGCGGGGAGCCATCGGCTACGGACGCGAAAAGGGCGACGTGAAAACAAGTGAGGGGGCCAACATCGGCATGACGGCGCTGGAGGAAGCCCGCGCCACCGGCCAGGAAGTCGTGGAGATGGTGAAAAAACTCGGCGGATAATTTCGTAAAAACTTAACGTATGATTTTTAAAAAAACGACGGGATAAATGAGCAGGGGAGCACCGTTATTATTATGTTAAATCATCTCCATGCGTGGGTAACACTACATAACATATATTGTGCGCCCCTAAGTTTTGAGCTTTTCAGGGTTGACATAATTCAGTCAGGTCGGATTGCCAGTCGCATTACATCTCGCGCTATGAAGAGAGGATGCTGCTGGCGCGGTTCGGCGATGAGTATAAACAATACATGCGGGATGTTCCCATGTACTTTCCGCGACTCCGCAGGAAAAGGATAAAACCTTCAAAATAAGCGTTACCGCGTAATTTCCCCCGGAAAATATTGCCAAGGCGCTCAGATTTCGATTTCAGGGCTTCATATAAAGATGCAGCTTGTAAAGTGGTTAATCCCAATAATCTCCCTGTGGGTATGGAGGTAATATCTCATTCCTGTCCCCCGGGGAATATGTCATTAAATACGCTCTGATTGTCTTGTACTTCTCCTTAGTAAGCTTATTTCTGTATTTAATAGTAATATAAACTTCTAACTTGTCTCCAATTTCTGTCTCTATGCCTGCTTTTTCAAAGAAGTATTGTATATGGTCACCAGGGAAACAGTAGGAAGGATAATATTCTTTTTCATTTTCAAACGGGAGAGAAAACCTATCTACAGCATTACTGTTCTTAATCCGACGCACTTCGCAACAAGTTGATACTTCATCTGCTGGAAAGACGCCTTTATTATTTATACGAGCTATTACGCGTCCAATGCTTTTTGGATATATTTTACAAGTAACATCGCCTTCAACATTGAGAAATGGTCTTTGCGTGGTTCTTGTTAACTCTAGTGAATGCCTTGTCGTTTTTAATGACCATAAAGCCGCTATTGCAGCAATAGCGGCTATGAAAATAGCTAACCACATCAAAGCAATATTTGGCCCGTAGTTATCAAATACCCAGTTTAAAAAGAAACAAATGCCTACGAAGGCACCTAAAATGGTCAATACTTTCCAGTGACGTTTAATTGTATTGAGAACTTCACCCATTTTCTTACATACTCTTTACCATGTTAGTTTTCACATCATCATTATACCACAATTTTCGTGCATCTATTATGTAAACTCACCTGCCGGGGTGTTTAAGAGGGGCGCCAGCCCCTCTTTTTATAAAAATCTCCCCCTCTCCTTTGACACCTCGTAAGGAGAGGGGGATTAAGGGGGTGAGGTAGCTAACAACGGATTGCTTCGTCCTTCAGTGGAAGGGCTCGCAATGACGGTAACGGGGGGTAAAGGGGGTGGGTTACTTTAATTATCTCTATTTGTCCAGATGCCTGATGAGCCTTTTGAGGGCTTCATGGTACTCCGGGTACTCGTAAAGTCCAAGGGCCTCCGGCGGGGTCAGCCAGCGGTACTCCGTATGCTCATCGCTCAATATGATATCCTCGATATTCGTCTCGTAACCGAAGGCATGCTCCGTAAGCGTATCGACATCATCGTCGTAAAATATCTTATACTTTTCCGGTAATATAAATGAATACTCGTAGTTCATATCGAAGAAACGCAGCGGTTGGGAAATCCCCGTCTCTTCCTGTACCTCCCGGAAAGCCGCCTCCTCCAGAGTCTCTCCCACCCGGACGCCGCCCGTCACGGGCTGCCAGAAACCACCCCATTCCTCGGTGCGCAGCAACCCCAGCACCAGCAGGCCACCCCCCGGTGTCCTTCGATACACAACCACTGCCGTCTGTACCGGCTGCTTCTTTTCCATGATAAAAAGTCCAAAAAGTAAGAATTTAGAGCCTTACAACACCACTTTCTGGTGTCTATAACCCGCCAGAAACCCGCCTTAAAGGTAGGAGATACCATTCAAAAGGGCTTGAAAACGCCCGGATTTTGATTCTAGGGCGTCGCAGCTTCGGGTACAGGCGGCCAGGGGCGCGTGTACTTCAAAACGCTGAACTTCCACTCGCCGTTAACCCTGACGTACTTGCAGTCGTATTTTCCCTGATAGTATTTTGTCTCCGGTTCGTCTATAAAGACGTATAAAATCCAGTACCCCTCCGCCGCATCCCCGTCAACCTTGATAACCGGCTGGGCCACCAGGTGCCCGTGGGTCGGCAGGATTTTCCCGGCGAAACCCTTAAACAGCTCCCCGATTTCCTTTTTGCCCCGGCGAGGACCGTGCGTCCAGATATCGGCCACGGCGTCCTCGGCAAAGCAGTCCAGCATATCGTCCCACTGCTGGCTGGCCAGCGCATAGATATAATCGTTCTGCAAGTCCCTAATCGCCTCGATGTCCTCCAGGACTTTAAGCCTCTTTTCCATTTCCTCTAATGTCATGTGAACCTCCTTACGGGTGATATTTTCAACTACATTATAGTGCAGGAAAAGTAAGATGACAAAGCGTCAACCGTATATGAGAAATACGCCCGCCAGCACCATGATAACTCCGGCGACAACCCTCCAGTTAAAGATGTCTATCCGGCGATTGACTATCCAGGAGAACAGCAGCGTGAAAACGACAATCGTGGCTATCAGTGGCTGCACCACGCTGACCGGACTGTACTGCAAAGCGGAAAAACGAAACAGGTGTCCGACAACCAGAAAGACAGACGCAGATGATAATATGAGAAACATGCGGCCACCCTGCTGCATAACGTTATTTCGCTGCTGTCCGCGGAACAAGAGGATAAACATAATTATCACAAAAGCCGCCAGATACATAACGAAGGTAGCCGCGTAAATGGCATCGGTCTCCGTCATTACCGGCCGGATTAAAGTTGCCGACCCCGCCGAGCAGAGAGCCACGCCGAGTCCCATCAGCAGCCCGCGCGTTGAAATCCTGAACGTTTTACGGCTTATTTCCGTCGTCGTCAGTATCGCCCCGACCATAATCAGCAAAGCCGCGAATATTTGCAGTGCCGTAACCGATTCACCCAGCAAAACGACCCCCAGGATAACCGAAAATATCACGCTGGCCCTGGTGATAGCTACGGTGGGATTGGCGCCGATGATGCGGGTACTGTTGAAGAACAGATACCTGGCGATGATAAGGTGAACCAGTCCGGCAGCAGCGAGCAAGGTATATTGCTGCCAGGAGAACGACAGTAAATCTTTCCATTCCCCGGAGAAAGTCACCAGAAGTATAAAGATAGGCGTGCCCACCAGCAAGGAAACCGCCAGCGGCGTAAATGACTCCTCAGACTGATACGTGGACCGCCTGATGAGCACCTGACTCAACGCAAAAGACGCCGCCGTGAGAATAGCGAAAAGAGGACCAAGTTGTAGTTCCATAATATTATGTCAACTGACTGCACTATTCACGGTCAGTCTTTCACCCACCAGTTCCAGAAGCCCGGCTAACCCCCACCCCTTTACCGCCGAAACAGGCACGGTGCTCTCGTCCGCGGTTGCTCCCTGAGCGGAGAAATAGTCCAGGGCCGATTTTTCATCCCAGACCCTGCTGCCCGGCAGCAACATGTCTATTTTATTCAGCACGGTGATACGCGGTCTATCGGCCAGCCCCAGCTCACCGAGGATATCCTCAACCGCCTGGCACTGCTCCGCGGCATCCGGAGAAGCCAGGTCGACCACATGAATCAGCAGACTGGCCTCGGTAAGCTCTTCCAGGGTCGCCCTGAAGGCGCTGATAATAGTCGGCGGCAGCTTCCGGATAAAGCCGACGGTATCGGTAAAGAGCACCACACTTCTATCAGGCAGGGTTAAGCGGCGGGTGGTGGGGTCGAGGGTGGCAAAGAGCCGGTCGTCCGCGTAGACATCGGCCTGGCAGAGGGCATTCAATAACGTGCTTTTACCGGCATTAGTGTAGCCTACCAGCGCCACGACCGGTATGCCGCTCTTCTGCCGTCTCTGCCGGTACAGGGCACGGTGTTTTCGTATATCTTCGGTCTGCTCTTTAAGATGCTGTATCTTGCGGCGTATCAGGCGGCGGTCCGTCTCCAGCTGTGATTCTCCCGGGCCCCTGGTGCCGATTCCGCCACCGAGTCTTTCCAGGTGACGCCACTGCCCGGCCAGCCGGGGAAGAAGATACTGGTGCTGGGCCAGCTCCACCTGAAGACGCCCCTCGTGGGTGCGGGCGCGCCTGGCGAAGATGTCCAGGATAAGCGCGGCGCGGTCGATTACCTTAACGTTAAGGGCTTCTTCCAGGTTACGCTGCTGATTGGGCGTAAGCTCGTCATCGAGAATGAGAACGCTGAAATCGCTGCTGTCTTTTAGAGCCAGGAGCTCTTCGAGCTTGCCCTTACCTACGTAGAATTCGTGCGATGGCACTGTCAGCTGCTGGACTATCCTGCCGACGACCTCGGCACCGGCGGCGCCAGCCAGCTGCGCCAGTTCTTCTATGGAATTCTCGGCTGATTGTCTCCCCCGGCTTCCCTTATGAGCCACCGCCAGGAGAAGGGCTTTTTCCGTCGCGGACCTGGTGTCAACCGTGTTCCTGGTGATAGTATTCTCCTTAGAAACAGGTTTATATTAACTTACCTCTTTGGTGTCAGGCGCCGCGTATTACGCCATCCCGATAGCCGCGACAGTCCCTTGACCAGCGCCGCATCCGGGATAGTCAGCGACAATCGTACGTATCCCTCACCACTCCGACCGTAGCCTACTCCGGGGGTAACCGCCACGCCTATCTGGTCGATTAGAGCCGCCGTAAAATCAACCGAGTTATAGCCCTCGGGAACCTTCGCCCACACGTACAGGCCGGCCTTGGGTAACGTGACCTCCAGGCCGATATTGGCCAACACCTCGACGATAAGGTCGCGGCGTCTCTGGTAAGTGTTATTATGCTCCGAGATGCAGTCCTGAGGCCCGTTTAATGCCTCGATAGCCATGTATTGAATAGCCTGAGGAATCCCCGAATCCAGGTTGGACTTCAACGTCCTTAAAGCGCCGACGGCTTTGGCATTGCCGACCACCATGCCGATACGCCAGCCGGTCATGTTATAGCTCTTGGAGAACGAGTGGAACTCCACACCGACGTCCTTAGCCCCCTCAGCCTGCATCAGACTGACCGGCTCGTACCCGTCGAAAGCCACCTCCGAGTACGGCCCGTCGTGGCAGACGAGTATTTCGTGCTTCCCGGCGAACTCAACCACCCGATTGAAAAAATCGAGCTCGGCGACGGCGCCGGTGGGGTTATTGGGATAGTTAAGCCATAATAGCTTGGTCTTCTCCAGAACGTAATCACGGATGCCGTTTAGTTCCGGCAGAAAGCCGTTGCTCTCCTTGAGCGCCATATAGTAAGGCCGGCCGCCGGCTAGCTGGGTGCCGATGGCGTAGACCGGGTAAGCCGGGTCCGGCACCAGCGCGATATCCCCGGGGTCGATAAAGCAAAAAGCGATATGCCCGATGCCCTCCTTGGAGCCGATAAGCGGTAGCACCTCGGTATCCGGGTCAAGGGTCACATCGAAGCGCTTCTGATACCACGCGGCGATAGCCTGGCGCAGTTCCGGCAGGCCTTCCGATTCCGGATACTGATGATTAGCCGGGTCCTGCGCTGCCTTGCAGAGTCCGTCGATGATATGGGCAGGCGTCGGGATATCCGGGTCGCCGATGGCGAAGCTGATAACATCCTCACCCCTGGCCTTTTTCTCGGCTATTTTCTTATTTATCTCGACAAACAGGTACGGTTTCAGTTGTTCTATTCTTCCGGCTATCTTCATATGTCACACCTCAATCAGGCCATATTCCTTCAAAAACTGCCACTGCCGGCCCTCCCAGTACCACCTCGCCATTGCCGTTCCATTCGGCATTCAGTACGCCGCCGGGGAGCTTGATATCCACTTTTTGTTCGGTATAACCGAGCAGTTTCGAGGCAACCATTATGGCACAGGCGCCGCTGCCGCAGGCCAGTGTCTCGCCGACTCCCCGCTCCCAGACACGAGCTTCCAGGTGCCTGTTATCGAGCACCCGGGCTATCTCGAAGTTTATCCGATTGGGAAATACCGCCAGTTTTTCCACCAGCGGCCCAATCACCGACAACGGGAAATCAGCTACCGGCCGCCGGTAAAAATGGACGGCATGCGGGTTCCCCATAGAGACAAGGTTGAGCGTCAGGTCAGCGCCGTTTACCGTAACGTTGTAGCTCAGCATATTATTTATGTCAACTACTCCACCCTCTCCCGACTTCAAATTTACAGGAATTTTATCGGCAGAAAATCCAGGCTTGCCCATGTTGGCCCAGAACCTGGTAACTTTACCGCTTTCACGTTCAAACTTAACCACGTTGATGGTAGCCACTGTTTCTATCGTTATCTCTTCGGCATCCGGGCTGACCAGCCTTTTCTCCAGAACGTATCTGGCCAGGCACCTGATACCGTTGCCGCAGGTCTCGGCTTCAGAGCCGTCAGCATCAAAAGTACGCATGCCAAAATCGGCTTTATCCGAAGACAGCAGCAATATCAGGCTATCGGCACCGATACCCAGGTGACGGTCGCACGCAGCTAACGCCAGTCCGGGCCAGTCACGCTTCATATTACGCGCGTCCACCACGATAAAATCGTTGGCGGCGCCCTGCATCTTGGTAAAGTCCATTACTTGTTTCTCTTTCTACTCCTGCTTATTCGCTATTTATGAACTCAGACAGTGCCTTCTCTATCTCAACATCTCCCCGGTGCTCTACATCGAACCAGTGTATTTTTTCATCCTTCAACCGGAACCAGGCATACTGGTGCCGGATAAACCGGTGCGTCTCCGTTTTTATTTTCTGTATCGCCGCTTCCAGCGTAAGCTCACCATTCAGAAATTGCCCGACCTGCCGGTAACCGATGCCGGACATGGACGGTAAGTTTAGATGATACCCCATTTTCAGTAAATTTTCTACTTCCCACAAGAGGCCACGCTCTATCATTGCATCGACTCTGCGGTCGACCGTGCGGTACAGCGCTGCCCTTTCAGCCGTCAAGCCGATGATAAATGAATCAAAGGCGGGGGCTTTTTTATACCCGAGCTCGGAGAAAGGTTTCTCGGCCCTGGCATACACCTCAAGCGCTCTGATTACCCGGCGCACATTGCGGCGGTCAATCTTCCGCGCCGCTTCAGGGTCGACCCTGACAAGCTCCTCGTAAAGTTCGTCGACACCGCTCTCGCTGGCCCGCTTCTCTACATTATACCTGAATTCGCGGTCGGGAGAAACCTTCGGCACCTGCCATCCTTCCAGCGCCGCTTTGACGTACATACCGCTGCCCCCCACCAGAAAAGGCAGTCGTTGACGCTTAAAAATATCCTCAATAGCCCGGTAAGCCAGCTCCTGATATGTGGCCAGACTGAAATCATCATTGGGGTCAATGATATCAATCAGATGGTGAGGTATCAGAGATAGTTCCTGCGGACTTGGTTTGGCCGTGCCGATATCCAGATAACGGTACACCTGCCGGCTATCGGCGCTGATTATTTCCCCGTTGAAACGACCGGCCAGGTGCAGAGCCAGGCGGCTCTTGCCGATGCCGGTAGGACCGACGATAGCAACGAGACGCTTCATGCCATCAGGAAACACTCCGGATTTCCGAGGCCTGCCTCACGATGCTCAGGAAATCATCGGCTTTCAGGCTGGCTCCGCCGACCAGAGCCCCGTCAATCTCCGGTTTTTTCATCAATTCGGCAATATTGGCCGCGGTAACGCTGCCTCCGTAAAGGATACGGACACTATCGGCAATCTCGCTACCGCGCCGGTGACGTATCAGCTGCCGGATGAAACCGATGGTCTTATTGGCTTCTTCACTGGTCGCCGATTTACCCGTGCCGATAGCCCACACCGGCTCGTAAGCGATAACGAGGCCGCCGAAAAAGTACAGGCGGTCGCAGGATGCCATACACTGGCGGGTCAGGACCTCCTCCGTCCTCCCCGCCTCATTCTCTTCCAGACTCTCGCCGATACAGAATATGGGTTTCAGCAGATTCTTAATCGCCGCCTTTATTTTTTTATCGATAATCTCCTCGGTCTCGCCGAAATACTGCCGGCGCTCCGAGTGGCCGATGATGACGTATTCACATAGTCCGGCCAGCATCTCCGGCGAAATTTCGCCGGTATAGGCCCCCTTCTCCTCATAGAAAACGTTCTGCGCCCCCAGCTTGACGGAGCTGTCCTTGATGACCTCTTTCACCGCCGCCAGTGACACGAATGGCGGGCAGACTACTTTATCGACACCGCTTACCTTGTCGAGTTCGGGCAGCATCGTCTTTACCAGCTTGACGGCATTCTCTACCGTCGTGTTCATCTTCCAGTTACCGGCAATCATCGGTACACGTGCCATTGCTAACTCCTAAGCACCAAATTTGGTCAGTTTCTGAGCGTTGGCCATAGCCAGAGGCATAATATCTGTAGAGTATATTCTGCCCAGGCCGCCGGTCAGAAAAGCCGACTCCGAAAATTCTGTTACCACGTCAGTGCGGCAATACTCTGAGCACAGGAGAACCGGCACCGAATGCCAGCTGTGACCCTTGAGCACTGCCGGCGTCGAGTGGTCGCCGGTAACAACCAGCACATCGGGCTCAAGGCCGGTCAGGCCGGGTAAAGCCGCATCAACCTGCTCCAGCACCTTCACCTTGCGGGCAAAGTCGCCGTCCTCACCGGCGGTATCCGTCCACTTCACATGCAGGAAGAAAAAGTCGTAACTATTATAGTTCTGCTTCAAAGTATCGAACTCATCTTCAAGCGTGGAGCCTGTCCGGGCGACCTCCATGCCGGCCAGCCTGGCCAGTCCCCGGTACATCGGATAAACGGCAATCGCCAGCGGGTTTAGCTTATATATCTCCTGCATGGTAGGAAACTGGGGCTTCCTGGCGAAACCACGCAGCAGGACCATGTTGGCAGGATGATGACCGGCCAATAACGTCTTGGCCTTATCTACGAACGTTTTTACATGTTTAGATAAACCTATAGCTCCTGGACCCAAGAATTCAATATCTGCTGGGGGCACCCCAGTCTGCTGCGGGTCAGTATCAGCAATATCCGCAGAATCATATACACCATGAAAGATAACTACAAAGCGGTGTTCTCTAACAGGATGAACCGATATATCCGCTCCACGAACTGATATTTCATTGAGTAGTTTACACAACTCGGCGCATTTCTCGTTGGAGATACGCCCCGCCCGGCGGTCGGTAATAATACCCTTGCCATCAATGGTGCAGAAATTACCGCGGGCTGCCACATTCCCCGGCTGAAGCTCAATATCGATACCGATAGCCTCCAGCACGCCGCGCCCGATATTGCTGCTGACGGGGTCGTAACCGAACAGTGCCAGGTGCCCCGGCCCGCTGCCGGGCGTGATACCGGGGGCAATGGGGTCGGCCATGCCACAGATTCCACTTGAAGCCAGAGCGTCAAGATTGGGGATACGGGCCGTCTCCAGTTCCGTTTTACCCGTTTGCGGGTCGGGCAATCCGCCCAG
>DAOVRI010000013.1 GCA_030628245.1 Dehalococcoidales bacterium | reverse complement strand
TCAGGTTCGCCCTTTTCCGCAAAGCCAGACTACCACGCTGCACTCCCCTTGTCAATTGACACGGATAACCCCGGGTTATAAAATCAGTCCATGAAAGTCCATATCACACCGAAAACTCGCCTGGGGAGGTGGTCGACCTGGCTAATTGTCGCCTTCATCGTGTTTTTCGCGATATTCTTTCTTTTTGTAGCTTCAGGACAGCGGGGTGGCGCCACGTTTTTCAGCAATCTTTACCTGGCAGTACCGGTAGTTATTGCGGCGATTTCCGGCATATCTGCCTTTTTTACCGGAATTATCGGGGTCATAAAGGATAGAGAACGGGCTTTTCTTGTCTATCTGTCCATGCTAATAGGGTTTGTCGTACTCCTTTACTGTCTGGCTGAAATAATATTCCCCCATTAGCAAAAAAGAGAAATCCCCCGAAAATACCTTCGAGGGATTTCTTAGCAATCTGTCTATAATCATCTTTTGCCTAGCTTGTTCAGGGGTTCCCAAACTCCCGGGCTAATTCTTCAAATATTCCTTTACGCCGCGCCAGAAACTGTTCCCTGGTGTCATCTGTGTATGCAGGAAGCACCCATTCCATCTTCTCCAGATTTCGGGTTATTATGGGTATCTGGTCATACGGTATGGAGAATAGAAGCCATCCTTCAGGATATACCCTCCTTCCTTTCAAACCAAGGGTTAGCCCGGTGGTTACGTAATTGACCTTGCCGCTCAGGTACGGATAAGCGAAAAGGTAGGCGCAGGCGCCACCCGAAGTTACCTTGCTGGTCCATATTTCTCCGGTCGAATAGCTCAGAGCCCTCAGCACGATTTCCGCCTGGCTGGTAGTGGCCACAAGAAACAGGAGGTCGGGTTGGAAGGTTATCTGTTCCAATGGAGAAAAAACGACGTAATTTATATTGCCCGGGGGGATTTTCGGCGCATTTCTGACCAGCCTTTCGTTAACGCGTGCCTCTTGATAGATGCCCCATTTGACTCCCAATTCCCCACCTCCCGGGTGTGGCATAGGTTCCACCATTCCCAGTATCATTGCCCCGGCACAGTCCTCATTATCTTTGTCAATATAAAACGGGGTCCCTCTTTGCTGGGCTTCATTAATCATCTCGCATAAAGCCATGCTCTTGTCCAGCTGTTCCATCCCTTCCGGTCTGCCGGGCAGGAACTTGACACCCACAGGTGGGTTCTCAAAATTGAATTTTTCGTAAATAGACAAATCAGTTTGAAGCGGTTTCATAGTAACTCTCCTTTCGTGACGAGGCAGCACTACTTTTTAATCTTCTACCTGATTATACCATGCGTTAGCAATCCGTTAGCAAAATAGAAAAATCCCCCGGAATTGTTTTCGTGATTCGGGGGATTTTAGCTTTAAAAATTGGTAGCGGGGGTTGGATTTGAACCAACGACCTCCGGGTTATGAGCCCGACGAGCTACCACTGCTCTACCCCGCGTTGAGATGTACCTTTAAGTATAGACCCTGAGCCCACATGTGTCAACCCTGAGCCTGCTGGCGCTTGCGGTAGTTCTCGATGAAGCGCCGGGCAAACCTGTCACGACCCAGGATGAGGTCGGTGGCGAGTACCGACGGGTTCACTTTAGCGGCGTCGACGATTAATGCCGTGGCGCCGGCGCTGATAACCATGGAGACCCAGGCGTTATTGATTACAGGGCGGTCAGGCATACCGAAGGAGATGTTGCTGGCGCCCATGGTCATATTCACCCCCAGCTCCTCCCTGATGCGGCGGATGGCCTCCAGGACGTCCTTGCCGGAAGTTGCCTCGGCGCCGATGGCAAAGGTGAGGACATCGATAACCACGTCTTCCCGGGGGACGCCGGCTTTCTCCGCGCTTTCGACGATTTTATGGGCGATGGCCACGCGCCGGTCGGCATTCTTGGGAATACCTTCGTCATCCTGCACCAGGCCGACGACGGCCGCGCCGTACTCTTTAACGAGGGGCAGGACTCTCTTCAGGGAGTGCTCCTCGCCGCTGACGGAGTTGATAAGCGGCTTGCCCTGGTAGACCTTGAGAGCGGCTTCTATAGCGGCCGTGTTGGGGCAGTCGATGCAAACGGGGGCGTCTACCGCCTCCATCACCGCTTTCACCGCCTTCGGCAGGAGGGCGATATCGTCCACGCCGGGAGCGTTTACGTTGACGTCGATGATATCGGCCCCGGCCTCAACCTGCTCGATTGCCTCTTTGCGGACAATCTCAAGGTCGCCCGCTTTCAGGGCCTCGGCGAGCTTCTTCTTACCGGTGGGATTGATGCGCTCGCCGATGAGTACCGTCGGCCGGTCAATGGCGATAATGACTTCTTTTTTTTCACTTGATACTTTGGTTTCCATCGATTTATTCTCCTAATTTATTTATAGACTCCGTATTCTTTGGCGGCTTCTGTTATGGCCCGCAGATTTTCCGGGTTGCCTTCGTTCATACCGGCCGCGCCGGTTAATATGTAGCCGCCGCCGGGGGCGCAGACCTCGATAAGTTTGCGGCAGTATTCCTTGACATCCCGGGGCTTACCCGTGTGCAACAGCGAGCTCGGCACATTACCGGCGATACAGGCGGAATCGCCGAGAATCGTTTTAGCCCTGGCCATATCGATATCTTCAAAGCTCCATACTATCGAGCCCCTGGGTAAATCCCTGATAATTTCAAGTCGCGCCCCGTATCTTCCCTCAGCAAAGGGGTAAGGCACGAGACCTTCATCAATCAGTCCCACGAGCACCTTGCGAAAGGTGGGCCAGTAGAAGGTCTCGAACTGCTTGGGGGACATGAAGGTCTCATTGCCTTTGTGCAGGGGCATAAAGCACACCGGGCTTCCGGAAGCATCAGACCTCGCTACGGCCGACCTGATAGCCATGGGGGTCAGTTTCTCCATAGTTTCATGGAGTTTTTCCGGCTGGCGGTAGATGTCCATGATAGCCCCCTGGGTCCCACGCAGCACATCGGCAATCATGTCATAGGGAGCTCCACTCATACTGCCACTCCTGAAATTGGGGAATCCTGCGGCAAGAGACGCCCGGTTTACTTCGGCAACGACTTTAAGCCATTTCAGGGTCTCTTTGCCAGCCTCAATCATAGTTTTAAAAGCAGCCTCGACATCCGGGTTACCTAAAGACGCATAATAACCGATGGGTATACCCATCATGCCCGAGAAGGGAGCCAGCTTGCGGAACGGCTCGAAGGCTCCGACAACACGTGGTAAAAAGACTCTCATCCAGAAATCAGAGGGATTTTCCAGGAAAGCATCATATTCATCGGCCTTTACGTATTCCTGTTCGACGTACTGATAAATAGAAGCATTGGCGGGCAGGCCGTGACCCGGCCACTTGTGCAGCCGGTGGCCAGTTATCTCGAATACCTTACCAGGGAGAACCAGACCGGGACCGGTAAACGAATCCATTTCAAATTCATTGATGAATTTAAGGTAGGACTCTTTTAATTTATCGTAATCGTACATGATTGTCCCGAGGTCATAGCCCGCATAGTAAGCCGGGAAAACCCCTGAAGGCAGCAGCACCGGCACGCGGTCCGGCTCTTCCAGCTTGATGGCCTTGATAAATCTCGTGGTGCGCTCTTTATAGAGCTTCTCGGCTTCCGCGCTGGCGAATTTAACATCGGGCGAAAGCCAGCGTTTAAACCGCTCTTCACGTTTTTCCTCCCAGGTCATATCCGCCCATTGCTTTTCCGTTTCCATAGTTCAGGTCTCCAATATTTATTTTTTATTAATAGACGCCGTATTCCTTGGCGGCGTCCATCATGGCGTGCAGGTTTTCCGGTCTGGCCATGTCAAAGGTGGCGCCGCCGCTTAAAATAAAGCCGCCGCCCGGGGCGCAGGTCTCGATGAGCTGGCGGCAGTAATCCTTCATCTCCCTGGCAGTACCTGTGTAGGCAAGGGAAACGGGCACGTTGCCGGCGATACAGGAGACGTTACCCAGCACTCTTTTCGCCTCGGCCATATCGGTATGGTCGAACATCCAGATGACGCTGGACTTAGGCATATCCTTGATGAATTCCAGGCGGTTATTATAGGCCCCCTCCGCCACCGGGAAGGGTATCAGGCCTTCTTCGGCCATTCCCAGGAGAAGCCTCTTGAAAGTCGGCCAGTAGAAGGTCTCGAACTGCTGGTTGGACATGAAGGTATCATCGCCCTTGTGCAGCGGCATCATGATGACGGGGCAGTCGGCCATGTCGGACATGGCGATAGCCCCGGACAGCAGCTGCGGCAGGACGAACTCCATGGCCTCGTGGATTTTCTCCGGCTGGCGGTACATGTCCAGGACCATGCCGTGAGTGCCCCGGAGATTATCGGCAAAGGCATCAAACGGGGCTACGGCCAGGCCGCCCCGAAACATGGGGAAACCCCTGGCATAGGCCTCCCGGGTGGTCTCAGCTGCGGCTTTCTGGAGGGCCGGCATATGCTGGCTGGCTTCCCAGATAGCCTTGAAGAATTTCTGGAATTTGGGGTCCTGGCACATGGCCATGAGCCGCTGGGGTAGCCCCTGGTACGACGAAAACGAAGGGACATCGGCGAAGGGCTCGAAAATGCCCATGGTGCGCGGCAGGTAATAGCGTAACTGGAAATCTAACGGGTCTTTCAAAAAGAGGTCGTACTCGTCGGCTTTCATATACTCGCCTTCGATGTACTGGTAGGCGGAATGTGAGTCATCCGGCAGGCCGTGCCCGGGCCATTTCATCGTCTTATCGCCCAGGATGTCACTAACCGGAGCCTGAAAGAAAAGCGTGCCGTCAAAGGTGTCCGAATCGTATTCATCCACGAACTTGAGCCAGGCCCATTTCATCTTCTCGGGGTTGTACATGACCTCCCTGAGGGTAATGCCGGCATTCATTGCCGGGAACCAGCCGGTCGGAACCGCACAGGGTACGCGGTCGGGAATCTCCATCTTGACGGCCCTGGCGAGCCTTGTAGCCCGCGCCTTATAGTTCTTTTCCGCCTGCGGGCTGACGAAATTTACATCTTCGGCGTTTATCCACTTATCCAGGCGCAGGTCCCGTTTCTGCTGCCAGGTGAGCTCCGCCCAGTTGTCCGGTCTTTTAAACACTTATCAGAGCCTCCATGATTTATAATAATCTCTTTGGATACATCATTGCGAGCGAAGCGAAGCAATCCCCAATTATAATAACGGCAGAAAATGGGATTGCTTCATCGCTATGCTCCTCGCAATGACAATTTTGTTTGTTCTATTTAATAGAACCCCTTATTTCCTTTACGTGCCGTATTCTTTAGCGGCATCCATCATGGCGTGCAGATTTTCTATCTTGTCGGTATCGATGTGGGCGCCACCGGCCAGAATATAGCCACCGCCGGGGGCGCAGGTTTCGATGAGTTTACGGCAGTTTTCCTTCACCTGCATGGTTGTGCCGGTCATCATCAGCGAGGTGGGTACGTTGCCGGCGATGCAGGAGACATTGCCCAGTATCTTTTTCGCCTCGGCCATATCAGTCTGGTCAAACCACCAGATGATGCCGCTCCTGGGTGTGTCGGTAATCTGCTTCAGGCGGTTGGTATACTTGCCTTCGGCGAACGGCATCGGCACGAGCCCTTCGTTAATCATGGCCAGGAGGAGCTTCTGGAAAGTAGGCCAGTAGAATTCCTCGAACTGGGCATCGGACATGAAGGTATCATCGCCTTTGTGCAGGGGCATGACGCAAATGGGACAGGCCGTCATCGGGAAACCTTTGAGACTCGCTGTCAGCAAGTTCAACTGGTACTCCATGGCCTCATGCAGCTTCTGCGGCTGGCGGAACATGTCCATGAAGATACCGTGGGTACCCCGCAGCACGTCAGCAAAGTGGTCGAAGGGGGCCCCAGCCATGATACCGCCGCCGAATAAGGAAGGATATCCCCGGGACACCACGAGATTTCTGACCTCCGCATGGGCTGCCTGCCATTGCCTGTATTCCCCGGACAGGTCCATCAGGGTCTGGAAGGTCTTGCGTATGTCCGGGTCAGACAGCGCGGCGACCCAGGCCTCACCCATCATGAAGAAGTTGAGGGGTGGCAGCTTCCTGAACGACTCGAAGAGGCCTATCGTGCGGGGCAGGTTGACCCTGAGGGCGTAGTCAGTGGGGTCTCTCATCATGAGGTCATACTCGTCGGCCATCATGTATTCGCCCTCGACAAACTGGTTCATCGGCGAATCATCGGGCAGGCCGAGGCCCGGTAATTTATTAATTCTGGAATCAAGGGCTTCAGCTATCTTTCCAGAGGGGGTGAGGCCGGGACCCATGAAGTTATCCATGTCTCCAAAATCGTCCATGTACTTAATCCATGCCTGGCGCATTACTTTGTAATCATACATAATCGTGCGGAAGTCCGCTCCCGCGTAGTAGGCCGGGGAATTACCGGTCGGCAGCATCACCGGCACGCGGTCGGTCTCCTCCAGCTTGATGGCTTTAATAAATCTGGTTACACGTTCTTTATAAAGTTTTTCTGCTTCGGGACTGACGAATTTCATATCCGGCGGGTTGAGCCACCGCTTGAACCGCTCATCACGTCTTTCCTGCCAGGTCATTTCTTCCCATTTCTTGGTAGTATCGTCCATATAAACGTATCCTCCCTTTGCTTACCGGTTGGGTTAATACACGCCGTACTCTTTGGCGGCTTCCATCATGGCGCGCAGGTTGTCCGGATTGCCTATATCCATATACGCCGCGGCGGTCAGCATATAGCCGCCGCCCGGGGCGCAGGTCTCGATGAGCTGGCGACAACGCTTCTTGACTTCCTCAGGCGTGCCGGTGCATAACACCGAGACAGGCAAATTACCGGCGATACAGGCATTATCACCGAGTATTTCCTTGGCCTTGGCCATGTCCATCTGTTCAAACCACCATATCATCGAGCTCCTCGGCATATCCCTGATAATCTCCAGACGTGGTTGGTAGTTACCCTCGGCGAAAGGCATCGGCACGAGGCCCTCACTAACCAGGCCCATGAGGACCTTTTTGAAAGAGGGCCAGTAGAAGGTCTCAAACTGCTGGTTGGACATGAAACCGCCCGTCCCCTTATGCAGCGGCATGAAGATAATCGGACACCCCGAGGCGTTGGCCGAAGATACCGCCTCATTAATAGCTATGGGCACCAGTCTTGCCATGGCCTCGTGGAGCTTATCCGGCCGCTGGAACATGTCCATCATTATCCCACGGGTACCTCTCAGCATATCACCAATCATATCAAAGGGTGCTCCGGACATACCACCCCAGATATTGGGGTATCCTGCTTCCAGCCCCGCCTGGCTGACTTCACCGACGACGGCCATCCATTTCATACATTCCTGGCCGGCGTCCAGGAGAGTCTGATAGGCCTGCCTGATTTCCGGGTCACCGAACTGGGAGATATACCAGACCGGTATGGCGACAAAGGGAGTTATCGGGCTCAGCTTCTTGAAAGCCGAAAAGGCGCCAACGGAGCGGGGTAGAAAGTACCTCTGCAGGTAATCCGCCGGGTCTGTGATGAGGGCATCGTATTCCTCGGGCGGCATATATTCGCCCTCGATAAATTGGTATATAGGGGCGTCATCGGCCAGGCCGTGCCCCGGCCACTTCTCCAGTTTATAGTCAATCATGTCCATGACGGGGCCGGGAAAGACAAGGCTGGGAGCGATGAACGAATCCATATCAAAATCATGCATGAACTTGAGCCAGGCCCGCTTCAGTTCGTCATAATCGTACATTACCTTCTTGAGGTTGCCGCCGGCGTAATAGGCCGGGTAAAATTCCACCGGCAGCATGACCGGCACGCGGTCGGCCTCCTCCAGCTTGATGGCTTTAATAAATCTGGTTACACGCTCTTTATAGAGGTTTTCAGCTTCAGGGCTGGCGAATTTTACATCGGGTGAAAGCCACCGCTTGAACCGCTCCTCCCGTTTTTCCTCCCAGGACAATTCTACCCATTTCTTTTCCATAACCATCCTCCGAAGCATAATTTCTTTACTACCAGCAGGATTAGTACTATCCCGGGTGAGTGCTACAGGCCATTTGCACGAAAGGTCTGTTTAATTGTAGACGCCGTATTCCTTGGCGGCTTCAATTATAGCCTGTAGATTTGCCGGGTCACACTTATCAATGCCGGAGCCCAGCGAAAGGATATAGCCACCCCCTGGGGCACAGACCTCGATGAGCTCGCGGCAGTACTCTTTAATGGCCTGTGGCGTGTGCGTGTACAGCTGTGCCGCCAGCACGTTACCGGCGATGCAAGCGGAGTCGCCGAGGATTTCCTTGGCTTTGAACATGTCTGTCTGTTCAAAAGTCCACACGACCGAGGCCCGGGGCAGGTCCCTGATTATCTCCAGGCGGGTATTATAGCTGCCGTCAATAACCATCATCGGCACGATGCCCTCGTTAATTAAACCCAGCAGTAGCTTGCGCAAAGTAGGCCAGTAGAACTTCTCGAACTGCTTGAGGGACATAAAAACATCGTCGCCTTTATGCATCGGGATGAATACCATGGGACTGCGGGAAGCATTGGCCATATTCACCGCCGATTCAAGGCTCTCCTGCGTTATTACCTCCAGTGCTTCGAGCAGCTTTTCCGGCTGCCGGTACATGTCCATGACAGAACCGTGGGTGCCCCTCAGCATATCAGCCACGGTGTCGAAAGGCGCCAGCGCAATACCGCCCATCAATGGGGGGAAGCCCATTTCCAGGGATATCTGGCTGCATTCAGCCTCAACCTTCTGGAACTTGGTGTTTTCCTGGCTGGCTTTCCAGATAGCCTTGAACGATTTCTGGAAAGTCGGGTCCTGGCACATGGCCATGAGCCGCTGGGGCAGTCCCTGGTAGGAGGAAAATGAGGGGACATTGGCGAAAGGCTCGAAGACGCCCCACGACCGCGGCAGGAAGTATCTGAGGCCGAAGTCGAACGGGTCTTTCATGAACAGGTCGTACTCGTCGGCTTTCATGTACTCTTTTTCAACGAACTGGTGCATGGTCTGGTTCGATGGCAGACCATGCCCCGGCCACTTGTATACCTTGTAATCGAGGATTTCATAGACCTTTCCCGAGAAGAAGCCGGGTCCACTAGCCGAGTCCTGGTCGTAGTCCTGGAGGAACTTAATCCAGGCAGGTTTTATTTTTTCATAGTTATACTGGACTTCTTCGAGGGTAAGCCCGGCGTTGTAGGCTACGATGGAACCAGACGGTATATGCACCGGAACACGGTCCGGTATCTCCATCTTAATGGCCTTTATCATGCGGGTGGCGCGGGTCTTGTATTTTTTCTCGGCTTCCGGGCTGGCGAATTTTATATTAGTGGGAGAAAGCCACCGCTTGAACCGCTCCTCCCGCTTTTCCTCCCAGGATAAATCCGCCCGTTGTTTTTCCACTTTTCTCCTTCTAGATACAACCGGCTCTTATTGCGAGCAGCATTTACGAAAAGACACGGGATAAGAGCTGCTATCCACTAAAGAGCCGGTGGTTTTTTATTTATAGACGCCGTATTCTTTTGCGGCGGCCATCATGGCGCGCAGGTTCTCCGGGGGCCCCTTGTCGATATTGGCTCCGCCGCTCAGTATATAACCGCCGCCCGGGGCACAGACCTCAATGAGCTTGCGGCAGTGCTCCTTGACTTCCTTCGGGGTACCGGTCATCATCAGCGAGGTGGGCACGTTGCCCATGAGGCAAGCCCTATCTCCGAGCACTTTCTTGGCCTCGGCCATGTCCGTCTGGTCGAACCACCATGCCACTGACGCTTTCGGTAATTCCTTGATGATATCCAGGCGGGTATTATAGCTGCCCTCGGCGAAGAGAATAGGCACGATACCCTCGTTGACCAGCGCCATGATAACCTTTTTGAAAGTGGGCCAGTAAAAGGTCTTATACTGCTTATCGGACATGAAGCCATCGGCGCCTTTGTGCAGCGGCATCATTACTATTGGCGCTGCTGCGGCATTTGCCGCGCCAATAGCCGCTTCGATAGCCAGGGGCGCGATTCTTTCCATGGCCTCGTGGAGTTTATCCGGCCGCTGGAACATATCCATCATTATCCCCTGGGTCCCTCGTAAAGTATCACCGAGGGTGTCAAAGGGCGCCTTGGCCAGCCCGCTCATAATACCGGGCATCCCGACCGCTGTCGCCTCTGCGACGACGGCGCCGACTGCCGCTATCCATTTCAGACTTTCAGTACCGGCCTCCATTAAGGCCTGGAAACCGGCCTGAACATCAGGAAGGCCGAAGGGTACGAAAGACTGGATGGCTATTTCTTCGAAGCTGGTCAGGGCAGGGAGTTGTGGGAATCCCTTTAAAGCACCGAAGACCCGCGGCATATAGGTGCGCAGCCAGAAGTTGGTGGGGTCTTTAATGAGGGCATCGTATTCATCAGCCTTCATGTACTCGGCTTCGACGCATTGATACGTGGTCGTCTCACCGGATATGCCGCGACCGGGCCATTTATACAGCTTGTAGTCCACGGCCTCCAGGGATTTACCCGGAGGAACCAGGCCGGGCGGTATGTATGTATCCAAATCTTCTTCAAAGTCATGGAGGAATTTCAGCCAGGCCTGCTTGAGCTTATCGTAGTCGTACATGACGGTACGGAGATCCATTCCGGCATAGTACGCGGCGTAATTACTGACCGGCAGGATGCACGGTATCCTGTCCGCTTCCTTCAACTGAAAGGCACTGGCAAACCTGGTTACCTTTTCTTTATATGCCTTTTCAGCTTTAGGGCTGGAGAAGGTAACGCCCTGTGGAGAAAGCCATCGCTTGAAACGCTCTTCCCGTTTTTCTTCTGGAGTTAACTCCGCCCATTCTCTAGCCATTTTAGCTTGCACCTACCCACTGCTTGGCCAGAGCGACCGCCGCCATGGCGTCTTTACCGAAGGCATCGGCCCCGGCGTATTTCTTCACCTCGTCGTCCATCTGGCCGCCGCCAATCATTATCTTGATATCTTTCCTCAGGCCGGCCTTCTCCATGGCCTCAACCGTCTCTTTCATGGCATCAAAGGCGGGGGTTAAGAATCCACTCAAACCCACGATGGGGGCCTTGGTTTCTTTCACTTTATCCACGAATTTTTCCTTGGGAACATCGACACCCAGATTATGAACCTCGAAACCGTTGACATCCAGCATGAAGTCGACGATATTCAGGCCGATATCGTGAATGTCCCCGGC
The DNA here is from genome assembly GCA_030628245.1 of Dehalococcoidales bacterium. Taxonomy (GTDB): domain Bacteria; phylum Chloroflexota; class Dehalococcoidia; order Dehalococcoidales; family RBG-16-60-22; genus JAFGPF01. Next base: position 3,884 of record DAOVRI010000013.1, on the reverse strand, counting down.
TACCGTACCGAGGACAATTGTACCGAGTCGCTTGGTTTCGACCGCCTGGGTAAGATGCGGTTTCACTAATTCGGTTACCTGCTTGAGAAGCTCACCGGAGAAGACGAGCTCCGGCAAAAAGTACTCACCGTCGGCAAAACGTTTGCCCACGATTCCCATACCTTCCCGGCTGTCCTCCAGGATTTTCATCGGGTCTTCACCGGATTCAATCCTCTCTTTAGTCAGCTTGAGAACCTCGTCCTCTTTCAAATCAGCGAGCAGATTGGCAAAATCTCCGGACATACTGTAATCCTCCTTAATTATTTATTGATGGTATACCTGCAATAGAATCGATTTGCAGGTTTTTGTCTGGAAGGCGACTCACTCAAGGCGAGTATATCAATGCGCATAAAAAAAGTCAAATATTATTGTTTTAGTATCTGGAAATATTTGTGCCGACAGGCAAAACAGCCGCCGATTTTCTTAAAAACCAGCCGCCTTTCCTTTACAACTATAGTCTTATGGGCTAAAATTAATACGTTTTTAAGCGGGAGTAGCTCAGTGGCAGAGCATCTGCTTCCCAAGCAGAGGGTCGCGAGTTCGAGCCTCGTCTCCCGCTCCAGAAGTTAAAAAGGGGCGGCATCGTCTTTTACGGCGGTCCGCCCCTTTTATTGCGTCAGATAGCCTATTTCTCGGGCTCGTCGGGTCTCCAGGGCATTATGTTGCCCTCGGCGCTCTTTTTGACGTATTCGCCGCCGAGCGTGATATTTATCAGCATGATGGGTTTGCTTATCCGCTTGTAATTCATGGGGCAGTGAAGCAGTCCCGCGGGAACGTGGACGATAGTAGACTCGGTTATGGTGTGTTTTTCCATCTCCTCGCCCAGCCATATCTCCACTCCCGCGTCGAAAACTCTGACGTCCTCCGGGGTGCCCTGGGCCGGCGCTCCCGGGGCTTTCACCATGGGCTGGCGCGCCGGAGAGGGGCAGCCAGAGAAAGCCGGAGCGCAGAAAAATCACCTGCCCGTAGACACTAGGCCGGTGGAAGCTCTCAAGGAAACGTGTTCCGGTATGTTGACAAGCCAGAAGGGCCTGCACTGGCGCGAGGTGGAACTGGCCGTGCAGAGCGCCGTGGACTACTATGCGGGCGATGTGCGGGCGGAAAAGACGCTGGGACGCGGCCTGGAGCGCCTGAAGGATATCAAAAAGAACGCGTCGTTTAAAGCCGAAAATCCCCACGAATTGATGCGGTGCCTTGAAGTGCAGTCGATTATCGATAATGCCGAGATGGTACTGGCGGCTTCGCTGGAAAGGCAGGAGAGCCGCCGGGCGCCCTTCGGGTTCTACCGGGTCGATTTTCCCGAGCAGGACGATAAGGAATGGCTGGCCTTTCTCGCTTTGAAAAAGAAAGAGGGAAAATTCGAATTCTCCAGGATTCCGATTAAGCCATAGCTAACCGGAGATGGTTGACCCCTGCATTTTCGCCCGTAACCGGTCGGCATTCCTCGGCCCGGCAATCCAGAAGCTGATACCGGCCACGGCGAAAGCCGCCATGCTGATAATGAAGGCGATGCTGTAGCTGCCGGTAACATCGTAGATGTAGCCGCCGAGCCAGGGGCCGATGGCCCCGCCGATGCCGGTGCCGGTGAGCAATAACGATGATATGGCGCCGATGTTTTTGCCGTGGTAGATGTCACCGATGCCCGCGAAGATGTTGGGCGAAAAGAGCCCCGTGGCGAAGCCGGAGCACGTGGCGTATACGTAAAGCAGCCAGGGCTGCGAGGTATCTTTGACGGAAATCAAAGCCAGCAGCGCGCCGATAGCCAGGACAACCGCTACCGTCACGGTTTTCTCCCGACCTATCGAGTCGGATATCGAAGCACAGATTTGACCGCCGATGGAGGATATCCCGAATAGGGCGAAGACGGAGGTGGCCAGAATACTGCTGTACCCGGCGTCCATGGCGAATCTAATCTGGTGGGCCAATACCAGGTAGTTACCGATGCCCCAGTAGCAGAACTGGGACAGCACCAAGAACCATAAATTGTAAGTCCTCATGGCGGTGCCCAGGGTCCAGTCGGCAGTAACGGAATTTACCGCTTCGCCGGCCCCTTCGGCAGCCGATGGCTCGTCGGAGCCGTAGGCCTTCAGCCCCCTGTCCTCCGGTCGATAGTAGAACAGGAGGAGAAAGAGCGGCAGTAGAACGGCCAGGACGATACCCGCCGTAACCAGGAAAGAAGGGCGCCACCCCCACTGGGATATCACCATGTTAACGAGCATACCGTAAGCAAAGCTCAGTCCGCCCCCGATTTGCCCCAGGCTGATGGCCAGGCCCCGACGCTTGCCGAACCAGTTTATCAGCGAAGGGCTTAATATGGGAGCGCCGCAGAAGGCGGTGCCGATGGGCACCAGCACGCCGAAAAGCAGGTAAAAATGCCACAGTTCGCTGGCAAAGTAACAGAGGGCTGTCGACAGTGACAGAATCAGGACACCCAGTGTCGCCACGGCTCGCGGCTTCCAGCGGTCAACCAGGATGCCAGCCGCGGGTGCGCTTAACCCGTAGATAAGGATATTAAGCGATAGCATTATGGCCGTGCTGCCGCGGTACCAGCCGAACTCGTCAAGAATGGGCGAGAACAACACCGAAAAAGAGTTCCTGACGCCGTAAACCAGCATCATGCTGGCGATAGTGATGCCGACCAGGTACCAGCCATAAAAAAAGGGGGGCCGCCGAATCATTACCGAACCTCTCTATGTTAAAATACCATAACGATTGGCTAAATGCGAAACTGTCGGCGCTCTCGCTTACCAGCACGGTATTCTATATGCATTCGGTTGATGTCTATACCTCACCCCTGACCCCTCTCCAGCCTGCAGCATAGGTTAAAACCAGAGTTCATATTGGCTGGAAAGGGGAGTACAGGGAGAGAGGGGGGCGAAGCCCCCCTCTCAATTTCTCTCCCCCTCTCCAATTAAATCATCTGTAGGACTCATTCTATCTAGCTAATTGGAGAGGGGGATTAAGGGGGTGAGGTTTGAATGTGGTGGGGCAGGCAAACACCCATCATATCTTCTAGCATTTGTATTTCACCGGATTTTTTGATAACCTGTTAGCATTATCTTTTTGAAGTCCTGATTATGTGGGAAAAGAGCAAATATGCGCTGGCAGTGCTGCTTATCGTCGCCTTCATAGCTGCAAGTATATCGATATTCGCCGGGCGCGCGTCGCTGCCTATATCGCAAAGTAAAGAAGACCCGTTTGTGGACGACCGCGTCGCCACGGTACGTCTCGTTATGGAGGAAGAAGACTGGTCCTACTGCCGGGAACATGCATTCGAGGAGCGGTACGTACCGGCCGATTTCTGGTGGGATGACGAACTGGTGCCGGATGTTGGGTTCAGGACCAAGGGCAACTCCTCGCTGGGGCAGGCGGTCGGCTGGGGTAACCCGCGTATGCCTTTTGCGGTTGATTTTAATATCTTCAACCGGGCGCGTACCTTTCACGGCGTGAAAAAGGTCTTCCTCAACAACGGCTGGAGCGACCCTACCCTTATCCGTGAGATGATTGCCTATAAGGTATTCGCCGATATGGGTATTCCCACCCCCCGTGCCTCTCTTATCGACCTCTGGGTAAATGACACCCACCTGGGGGTTTACACCATGGTCGAGATGGTCGACCGGACTTTTATCTCGAACCATTTCGATGATGCCACCGGCAACCTTTATAAACCGGAGCTCGTGTCGGCACGCCTCGACTGGACGGAAAAAGACAACAGCAGGAAGTTTGGCTTCCCGGGTATGCCCGAAATACCCCGCCAGGACCCTATCATGTATACCAATATCGGCGGAGCGCCGTTGATTGACCTTCTCTATGCTCTTGGACAGGAGGACCTGGTTGCCGCTTAT